>NZ_JBJERV010000016.1:0-56460 GCF_051882455.1 Huintestinicola sp.
ACCCACGACCTCCGCCGTGACAGGGCGGCGTTCTAACCAGCTGAACTACCAGGCCATTTGGTGGGAACAATAGGGCTCGAACCTATGACCCTCTGCTTGTAAGGCAGATGCTCTCCCAGCTGAGCTATGCTCCCACATTTGTCCTTGTCAGTGGCTTTCGTCAACCGACTTTTATATTATACACTAATGCAAAGCGTTTGTCAAGGGTTTTTTGAAATTTTTTCAAAAAAGTTTTGGGAGCAGAGCAAATAACGTATTGAAGCCGTTTTTCCGTCCGATGTATTTATATTATATGCGGTATTTTCCTCCCCTATGCCGCTAAAGAAAAATTTTCTCTGCTTTTTTAAGACTATTTTAAGAAATATCTCTTTTTTGCTTGAAAAAGGCAGCGGTATATGATACAATATAAATATCAAATATAACAAAGAAAGGCTGATGAATATGAAATACACTATGAAGATCACCGCATCCCTTATGGCGGCAGCAATGTCATTCTCCATCCTCGGGACCGCTGCCGCAGGCGCAGTGGATTTTACCGTTGAAGACGGCGGCAGTTCAGGCTCGTCAAACACCTCAGGCACTCTGACCCCCTCTGCGCCTGCCACCACTTCCGCAGTTGTCCAGAATGCTGTGCCCGAATTTTTCAACGGCTGCGTGAAGTTCACCTGGACTCAGGTGCCCTCCGCCGACAAATACGCTGTAAAGATATGCAATACCGACGGCACTATTGTAAAAACATACTATGTTGACAAAAAATACACAGCCGTGCTTGTTCCCGAAACGGTTTTCGGAGTTGACTATAATTCCAAAAAGGACTTTTACGCCTGCGTTATCGCATTAAAGAAGGGCGAGTACGATAATGACCTCAAGACCTTCTATGCCCCCTCCGCAAGCAAATTCACGATAAAATCGGATATGAGCGAATATCCCGATTACGGCGCAGCGCAGAATATCACATTTATGACCAATAACGGCAAGCTCCTTATCTGCTGGAAAAATCCCAATGACTTCACCGGGGACAAGGACATCTTCTCCGTAAGCGTCGAGGACAGGCTGGGCAAAACTGTTTTCAGCCAGACAGGCACCTCCTGCAAGGCTGAGGTCAAGGGTCTGAAGGACGGCGAGACCTATAAGGTAAAGATATATAACAAATCCTTCTCCGCAATGACCGTCACCGAATGTAAATTCGTTTCAGATGTTGTTTCCACCTCCGCAGGACAGAGCAGCTCGGAAACTCCTCCCAAAAAGGGCTCTGAATACACCCTCCCCGCTCCCCTCAGCATAAACGTAAAGCCCGGCAACGGCAAGCTTACCCTTTCCTGGAGCAGCGTTGACGAGGCATATGCATACAGGATATATATGTATGACGCAAAGACAAAGAAGTACAAGAAATACAAGACCGTCAAGAGCACAAAATACACCGTCAAGAGTCTCACAAACGGCAAGACCTACAAATTCAAGATCGTTGCCCTGCGCTATGACTCCAAAACAGGAAAATACACCCCCGGAAAGGCTTCCAGGGCAGTATCGGGAACTCCCAAAAACCCTTCAACGGTCGGCAGCAAAAAGGGTCAGGTTTAAGATTGGTTTAAGCCCCGTATGATATCATATCCCCAAAGGTCTGAAAGGGGCTGAGAAAATGCGTGTAATGATAGCCGAGGACGAGGAAAAATTAGCCGACGCCCTTGTGCAGATATTTGCAAGGAACAAGATAACCGCCGACGCCTTCGGAAACGGCTCGGACGCTCTGGATAACGCCCTTACGGGGATATACGATGTTATCATACTCGACATTATGATGCCCGTAATGGACGGTATCGAGGTGCTGAGACGGATAAGAGCCGAGGGCATAAGCACCCCCGTGCTCATGTTCACCGCCAAGGACGAGATATCCGACAAGGTGAAGGGGCTGGACAGCGGCGCAGACGACTATCTCACAAAGCCCTTTGCCACCGACGAGCTGCTTGCCCGCGTAAGGGCGCTGGGCAGGAGAAGCAGCGCCGCCATAATAAACTCGGATATCATCACCTGCGGAGATATCACTCTCGATACAGCCGCTTACGAGCTTTCCTGCGGTCAGAACTCCTTAAAGCTGGGTCTCAAGGAATTTTCCGTAATGGAGCTTCTTATGAAAAACAGCGGAAGAGTGCTGAGCAAGGAAACGCTTATCACCAAAATATGGGGCTATGACTCAGACGCGGAGTATAACAATGTGGAGGTTTATATCTCCTTTCTCCGCAAGAAGCTGGGCTTTATAAAGTCAAGAGCAACCATAAAGACCGTCCGCGGCGTGGGCTACACTCTTGAGGAGGAAAGCGGCAGATGATAAAGAAGCTCAGAGCAAGATTTACCTTTGTTCTCACAGGGCTTCTTGCCCTTGTAATGCTGGGTGTGCTTGCCTCCATATTCATATCCATGTACCGCTCCGAGGAGCATAATGCCCAGAGGATAATCGACTTTGCAATAAATATCGACTACAGCGGCAGATGGGAAAATCCCCCGCCGCCGGGGGAGGATACAGATACCCCTCCAAAGGAAATTTCCGAACGTCCCGACGGCAAAAACAGGATCCAGATGTCCTCGGGCTGGATAACGGTCAAGCTGGACAGCGAAAACGAGATACAGAGCATTTTTTACAGCAGGGAACGTTTCTTTTCAAGCTCCCATGAGATGGACGTACAAAGCTCCTATGTAACTGCCGCGGCGCAGGAGATAATCAGCCGCACCGACAAGGATAACGGCACCATATCCGCAGGGGGCACCTCCTACCGCTACAAGCTTCGTGATACGGAAAGCGGAAAAATGATAGTTCTCCTGGACCGCACCGATGAGATATCCACGCTCAGACGGCTGATGTTTATCCTTCTGGGAATATTCGTGCTGGCACTGGGAGTAATATTCCTGCTGTCTATCCTGCTGTCAAAATGGGCGGTGATACCCATCGAGGACGCATGGAACAGACAGAGAGTTTTCTTCTCCAACGCCTCCCACGAGCTTAAAACTCCCCTTACGGTAATAAACGCAAATCTTGATGTTATTACCTCAAACCCCGATGACACCGTTGCGGGTCAGGGAAAATGGTTCGGATATATCCGCTGCGAGGCAGAGAAAATGTCCCGCCTCATAAATGAGATGCTCTATCTTTCAAGAGAGGAGCGCACGGACAATCCCCCTGTTATGTCAGAGCTTGATCTGTCCGAAGCGGCAGAGGGGGCGTGTCTCGCCATGGAAGCACTTGCCTTTGAACGGGGCAAGGAAATAAGCTCCGATATCGACAGCGGCATTACGGTAAAGGGCGACAAGGAAGCCCTTCTGCGTATGATAAATATCCTTATCGACAACGCCGTAAGCCATTCCTCGGAGCATTCCGAGATCAGCGTATCCTTGAAAAAGAGCCGAAAAAATAAAGTTAAGCTTACGGTGTCAAACAAGGGCACACCCATACCACCCGAGGAGCTTGACAGGATATTCGACCGCTATTACCGCACCGACGCATCACGGAGCGGCTCCACAGGCGGCTTCGGGCTGGGACTTGCCATTGCAAAGACAATTGCCGAAAAGCACGGCGGCAGCATTGCCGCTGAGTCTGACGAGGACAGAACTGCTTTTACGGTAACGCTTAACCTCCTTTCATAAAAGCAAAACGGGCTTCCGCAGAAAAGGCAGCACCGCATAAAGAAGTATTCCCCTTATTTCATAAGACAGCACTGTCAAGCCGACTGTGCTGTCTTATTTTTTGTCAAAATCCCTGCTGTTCGGAATTTGGCTGTAATCTTTGAAATAAAAAGCTTTATCCAATGCTGATATTAGGAGCTTTCGCAATATTATGAATTTCGGGATATGATCATATCGTTAAAAACAATATTATCTGTTTTTATTCGGTAAGATCAAATTTCATCAGCGTAGGTTCAATAGAAAAATCGGGTTGTCCGTAAAGGACAACCACGATCGTTGGGAAAATTATGTTGATTTATTCAAATCACTCATCACCAAGATAATATCTCGGTTTGCCCTGTGTTTTCTTTCCGTACTCAATAGCTTCACAAGGACAGCCTGCGATACAAGCCATACAATGAGTGCAGTCCTTTCCCCAGAAAGGTCTGCCGTTTGAGATATTTATATTATTGAGCGGACAGCGCTCTGCACATTTTCCGCAGCCTGAACATTTATCCGTGACAGCAAATGGCTTTGCAGTTATCATCACAGAGTACATAATAGGATTAAGGATCTTTGACATAAATCCGCTGCCCGGCTTTTCCTCGGCAAGTGACTTGTTATCCCGGATTTTGTCGGCTATTGCCGTTATCTTAGGATCGGCTTCGGCGAGGACCTTGTCATTCACTTCTTTTGGCTGGGTGCCTCCGCCTGCAATATATCCCTGAGGCATTACAACAGAGTTAAATCCACGAAGTGAAAATTTTTTCTCTTCACAAAGCTTTTTGGCATAGCTTACAGTAAGCCAGGGCGTTGCAGCGCAGGTAGCTATAAAATAAACGTTTTTTGAGCCGATAAACCGTACCCTTTTTATGTAGTCGTCCATAATACGGGGAAATCTTCCGCCGTAAACGGGACCGACGAAAACAAGCGCTTTATCCGATCTTACATCGCTGTAATCCTTATTTTTGATCTTATCATTTATGGAAATCAGCTCGTCACCCGATATTTCAGCAATTCTTTTTGCGGCATATCTGCTGTTTCCCGTTCCGCTGAAAAATAATACCATAGTAATACCTCCGAAAATTATTTTGATATTACCAAGTATAACATACCAATTAAAACTTACGGTAAACTTTACAGCGGAAGAAAAATAACAAAGGTCGCTCCCGCACCCTGAGTGCTTTTGACCGCAACGGTGCCGCCGCAGAGGTCAAGTATCCTTTTCACAAGTGCAAGACCGAGTCCGCTGCCCTCGGAGCTTCTGGAGGTATCCGCCTGATAGAATTTCTCGAAAATATGCTTCTGTACTTCCTCCGTCATGCCGCCGCCGTGGTCGGTTATGGATATTTTCAGCATATCATTTTCCGTGTGCATATTTATTTCAATAACGCCGTTTTCGGGCGAATGCTTTATGGCGTTGTCGATAATATTGCTCCATATCTGACCGATAAGCTGCTCGCTGCCGAAATATAGCTGCTTTGGCAGGTCAAGCTCAAATTCAATGTTTTTTGCAGACCATTTGCTTTCAAGCATTAAAATTGATTTTCTGATCTGTTCGTCAATGCGGTACTCTTTTTTATCAAGTATCATCTCCTGATTTTCAAGCTTTGAGAGCATAAGAATACTGCTGCACAGGCTTGACAGCCTGCGTGAATTGTCAAGTATCTTTTCAACATAACGGCTGTGCTTTTCGGGTGTGAGTCTGCTGTCCTGCAAAAGAGCGGCATATCCCTCGATAGATGCGATAGGTGTTTTAAATTCGTGAGATACATTTGCCACAAAATCCGTCCGCAGCGTTTCGATATGGGAAAGGTCATAGGTCATGGAGTTAAAATGCTGTGCCATTTCCCTTATTTCTTCAATAGGCTCATTTTCCGGTACTTTGACTTCAAAATTTCCTCTTGAAAGCTCGTCAAAAGCATTGCATATATTTTGTATCGGACGAATGATGCGCTTTCCCACAAATAATGCAATGGTGGTTCCCAGCAGCATACTTCCAAACAAAAACAATACTATGGGAACCTTTTTTGTATGGGGGTCGATCTGTATTATATCCAGTTCAAAAAGCAAAAGCCATATCAATGCGGTGATCGTGAATACAATAAATCCCGTTATAAAAACTACGCCCGAAAAATACAGCCACAGCTTTGAATGCCGCTTTTTATTCAACCTTTTTCACCGCCTTGTAGCCAAGTCCTCTTACCGTCACAATTTCAAAATCATCGCAGCCCTGAAATTTATCACGCAGACGGTTTATATGTGTATTGACGGTGCGCTCGTCCGTTTCGGAGAACATTCCCCATATTTCGTCCATAAGCTGCTGACGTGTGAATATTTTGTTGGGGTAGGACAGCAGCTTGTACAGCAGATAAAATTCCTTTTGCGGCAGTATGGTTTCTTTTCCGTGGATAGTGACCGTCAGTGCGTCGTAATCAAGAGTGGTTTTCCCCACGGTTATCTTCTTCTCGCTTGATATTTTTGCACGGCGCAGAAGTGCCTCAACACGCAGAACAAGCTCTTTAACGTTGATGGGCTTTATCATATAATCATCGGTGCCCATCCGAAAGCCCCTCTGCATATCGTCAAACTGATCCTTTGCCGTGACCATAAGTATTGGCAGATCATATTTTGCATCACGGAGTGACCTTGTCAGCTCATAGCCGTCCATATTCGGCATCATTATATCGGCAACGATAAGGTCAATATATTCCTTATCCATAATATCGAGAGCCTCCGCCCCGTCGGCAGCGGGAATGGTGTTATAACCGCTGTCGGAAAGCACGGTACAGAACAGCTCACGCATATCTTCATCATCTTCGGCAACAAGAATGTTAAACATATAAACGCCTCCTTTTTTACATTATAGTATATCACACAAATATACGTCAAGATAAACTTATACTAATAACCAATTGTTCTATGGATAAAGACGGTGGATAGAATACGACAAATCAAGGAAAACGACCGCAGGCGGGCTGTCGCCCGGCAAGGGAGTTTGACGCAGAGTTGGCGTATTATAGCCGCCGTATTTTGTCCATAGGTTAATTGGTTATTAGTATTAAATTTATCCTCGGTTTATTCCGAGTTGTCCGTAAGTTTATTTTGATGTGCTATAATGCCGAAGAAAAGGAGGCATCGCATAAAATGCTGCAATTAAAAAATATTGTTAAAACCTATGTCACGGGAGATCTGAAGCAGGACGCTTTAAAGGGCATCAGCATAAGCTTTCGTGAAAACGAATTTGTATCCATACTCGGACAAAGCGGCTCGGGTAAGACCACTATGCTTAATATTATCGGAGGACTTGACCGTTATACCGACGGCGATCTGATGATCAACGGCGTATCCACCAAGAAATACAAGGACGCCGACTGGGATCATTACCGAAATAATTCCATCGGATTTGTGTTCCAGAGCTATAATCTTATCCCTCACCAAAGCGTGCTTTCCAATGTTGAGCTTGCGCTGACATTGGCGGGCGTATCAAAAAAGGAACGCCGCAGGAAAGCTGTTGAGGTGCTGAAAAAGGTAGGTCTGGGCGATCATATCCACAAGAAGCCAAATCAGATGTCGGGCGGACAGATGCAGCGTGTTGCTATTGCCCGTGCCCTGATAAACGATCCCGATATTCTCCTTGCCGACGAGCCTACGGGTGCGCTTGATTCGGAAACGAGTATTCAGATAATGGAGCTTTTAAAGGAGATCGCCAAGGACAAGCTGGTTATTATGGTAACGCACAATCCCGAGCTTGCAGAGCAGTATTCAACAAGGATAGTAAGGCTCCGTGACGGCAATATCATCGGCGACACCGACCCCTACGATGCCGCAGAGGAGCCTGTCGGTCCGCAAAAAAGCAAAAAAATATCAATGTCCTTCACAACGGCGCTTTCTCTCAGCTTTAACAATCTCCGCACAAAAAAAGGACGGACGCTGCTTACCTCATTTGCAGGGTCAATAGGAATTATCGGCATTGCGCTCATACTTTCAATTTCCACAGGTATTCAGAACTATGTGGACAGTATTCAGAGGGATACATTGTCATCATATCCTATCTCAATACAGGAAAAGGAGTCCGGCATTACGACGCTGCTTTCAAGCAGGAAGGAGATAATGAACGACGACAGCCGTCACGAGCTTGACGCAGTATATTCAAATGACCGTATGTATGATATGTTCAACGCTGCATTTACGGGGGAGGATATTCAGAATAACCTTACTGCCTTCAAGGCGTGGGCAGACCGTGAGATGGATCCCGATACAAGCACCACGGGACTGTATAATTACGTTTCGGATATACAGTATCAATACGCAGCGGAGCTCAACACCTATGTAATCGGCGAAAACGGCGAATATCACAGCACCGATATAATGGAGGTCCTGCCCTCCATAGGCGGAAGCTCGGGCGGCAGTACGCTTACATCAATGCTCAGCACACGTCTTGAAACGGTGGAGCTTTGGTCGGAGCTTATTCCCGATACCTCGGGCGGACTTATCTCGGATATGGTTTATGAGCAGTATGAGCTTGTAAGCGGAAAATGGCCCGAGGCGGCAAATGAGGTCGTGCTTATCCTCGACAGCAATAACGAGGTAAGCGATGTGGCGGTGTATGCACTTGGAATGATGTCCGATGATGAAGTAAGCGACATTTTCACAGCTGTTGCAAAGCAGGAGGAAATAGAGTCATCTTCCCGGAGAATTGCATATGAGGATATTCTCGGCACGCAGTTCAAGCTGCTTGTAAATTCCGATTTTTATTCCAAAGGAACGGACGGCAAATGGCAGGATATGCGTGAGGACGAGGCTTCAACAGAGCTTCTGATAGAGAGCGGATATGATCTGAAACTTGTGGGCATACTTCGTCCAAACCCCGATGCTGCTTCTGCCTCAAACGTCAATTCTATGTTCGGCACGATAGGTTATACCTCGGCACTGACAGAGTATGTTATACAGAAAAATTCCGACAGCGAAATAGTAAAGGAACAGCTTCTTCCTGAAAATGAAAACTATGACGTTTTAACCGGACTTCCGTTTACAATTACGGAAGAAATTGACCCCGACGACACATACAAGGCAGAAAAGATAACCGAGTATTTCGCAACGCTTACCCCTGTACGAAAAACCGAGATATACACTTCCATTATGTCCGAGCCGCCGGCAGATCATCTGGACAGTACGGTAAATACGTATATGCAGAATTTCCCCACAAGGGATTCCATAATAGAATTTGCCGCAAATTCCTACGGCTTTGAAAAGTCTGCCGCTGAGGCTTATTTTGAAGATCATACCGATGAAGAACTGAACGGTCTGCTGAGGACACAGCTTGAAAAGCTTGTGAGGGAAAAATATGCGGAACAGGCAAAAATGCAGATCTCACAGCTTATGGCTTCCGTTTCTGCTCCCAACGACCTTTTCGGAACGGCAGGATATGCAGCTGTCGCAGCCGAATTTGACAAATTGACAGGTGCGATAACAGATGAAAGCGTCCTTGCAAAGTATTACGACCAATATATGCCCGCAACCGTATCAGGCTCGACGCTGAAAGAAACCTTGACGGCTATCGGTGCGGCAGACCTTGAAACTCCTTCTGCTGTGAATATTTACGCAGAGTCCTTTGAAAATAAGGAATATATTGACGAACTGATAGAGGAGTACAATAATTCCGCTTCGGAAGATGATAAAATATCCTACACCGATTATGTTGCTTTGCTTATGTCGGGCGTAACGGCTATGATAGACGCCGTTTCATACGGACTTATCGGATTTGTTTCAATATCACTTATCGTTTCTTCTATTATGATAGGCATAATCACATATATTTCCGTTCTGGAGCGGACAAAGGAGATAGGTATACTGAGAAGTATGGGCGCTTCCAAGAGAGATATTTCCCGTGTATTCAATGCGGAAACTGCTATTGTCGGATTTACCGCCGGTCTTATCGGGATAGGAATGACAGTCCTGCTTAACATACCCATAAGCATTATTGCCGAAAATCTGACAGGTATTGGCAGATTGGCTGTCCTTCCGTTTAATGCAGGCATTATCCTTGTTGTGATAAGCGTGATACTTACCTTGATAGCAGGACTTATCCCGTCAAGAGTTGCCGCAAACAAGGACCCCGTTATCGCGCTCAGAAGCGAGTGAGAATACAATGGGAGCAAAACAGATCATACTGTGGGGCGGTATTTTTGCAGTAATACTAACGCTCTTGATTTTCATATATCTGCGCAAATATCGGAAAATACCTAAAAAAGAGCTTGTTGTTTTTATTCTGTCGGCTTTGTTATTTTCGATTTTGTTAACAGCGGCATTCTTATAATTTTTTAAAAAAAAGGTATTGACATTTGTACGCTTTATACTAATCTTTAATCGTTCTATAGACAAAGCCGACAGATGAAATAATTCCGGTCAAGGAAAGTGACCGCAGCAAGGCTTGCCGCCTTGCAAGGGAGCGTTGCCTTATAAGGCAACCGGATGATGAATGGGATCATCTCAGCCGAGGATTTGTCTATAGATTGATTGAAGATTATAGCCTGCTATACAAAAAGCTGCCACAGTATCGCTTCGGGCGATTTCCTGTGGCAGCTTGATAATTGAGCCGCTGTATATAATTAACGTAATTGCGACAGCTTCTTTATCGCACCTTATTTTTATGCTCTTGTAACCTTGTGGTAAACCTTCTTGCCCTTTTTGATGATAACGCTGTCTGCGATCTCGATAACGCCACTCGGGTCTGTTATCTTAACATCGTCAACGCTTACGCCGCCCTGAGTCACAAGTCTCCTTGCCTCGCTCTTGGAGGGGCAGAGAGCAGTTTTTACAAGCAGGCCAAGAATGTTGATGCCGCCCTCAAGCTCTGCTGCGGGTATCTCGGTAGTAGGCATATCCTCGGCATTTCCCGAGCCGCCGAAAAGCTTCTTTGCAGCCTCAAGGCACTTGTCAGCCTCTTCCTTGCCGTGGATAAGAGCGGTAAGCTCATATGCAAGGATCTCCTTTGCCTTGTTAAGTTCTGCGCCTGTCATGGTGCGCTCCATTTCCTCTATCTGCTCAATGGGCAGGAAGGTAAGGAGCTTTAAGCACTTGATAACATCGCCGTCGCCCACGTTTCTCCAGTACTGGAAAAAGTCGTAGGGAGAGGTCTTTTCGGGGTCGAGCCATACGGCGCCCTTTTCGGTCTTGCCCATCTTCTTTCCCTCGGAATTGGTAAGGAGGGTGATGGTCATTGCGTGGGCATCCTTTGCAAGCTTCTTTCTGATAAGCTCGGTGCCGCCCAGCATATTTGCCCACTGGTCGTCGCCGCCGAACTGCATATTGCAGCCGTACTTCCGGAACAGCATATAGAAATCGTAGGACTGCATTATCATGTAGTTGAACTCAAGGAAGGTAAGTCCCCTCTCCATTCTCTGCTTGTAGCACTCGAAGGTGAGCATTTTGTTTACCGAGAAGCAGGCACCCACTTCTCTGAGAACGTCAACATAGTTGAGGTTTAAAAGCCAGTCCGCATTGTTAACAAGTATCGCCTTGTCATCGGAAAAGTCGATGAAACGGCTCATCTGCTTCTTGAAGCAGTCAACATTGTGCTGAATGGTCTCCTTTGTCATCATCTTTCTCATATCGGTCTTGCCCGAGGGGTCGCCTATCATTGCTGTTCCGCCGCCGATAAGGACGATAGGCTTGTTGCCTGCCATCTGAAGTCTTTTCATAAGGCAGAGAGCCATAAAGTGACCAACGTGGAGACTGTCCGCAGTGGGGTCAAAGCCGATGTAAAAGGTGGCTTTGCCGTTGTTTATCATCTCGCTTATTTCTTTTTCATCAGTGACCTGAGCGATAAGTCCTCGTCTGGTAAGCTCTTCGTATAAAGTCATTTTTAAATTCCTCCGTTTTATATTAAAAATTTTAAACTGACTTGGATATTATTTATATGAGATGAAATCAGAAACTGATCTCACGGATACCACCGCCTTTCAAGTGTTAGAACCTGTCTTCACAAGAAATGTGTGCGGATTTTCGAGCATAATTATGTCTAAGACAAGGCAAAAATCCGCAGGCGGGCTTGCCGCCCGGCAAGGATTTTTAACGCAGTCTTAGGCAGAATTTGCCGAAAAGACGTGCGTATATGCTTGTGAAGACAGGTTCTTATATTTATCTTGATTTTTCATTGATATATCCGCAAAGCTTCATCATCGGCTGACTGTTTATGTATTCCTTGAAGCTGTCGGGGTCTTTGGGAGGATCTATCATTTCGGAAATAAACACCTGCTTTTTTCCATCGCTGCATTTAACAGTCAGGACAAAAAGGTGACATGCGAAGCCTCCTCTGGCATAGCTTTTTCTGATGCAGTATTCTGCACAGGAGATGTTTTTATATTCGATATGTGATACAAAAGCTTTTTTATTAAAAACCTTATGATATATAATGAGCTGATCTTTACAAGCAAGAATTTGTCCGCTTTCAAATATAGAAAAAGCAATCAGTTCAGCCAATGATGTAAATAAAATCACGACCGGCGCATAAATGTATATCAACCTATCTCCTATAATAAATACGAGTAAAAATATAAGAAAAATGTTCAGAAAAAAAGTGATTTTTTCGCACAAGTATAATTTTCCCGTGGAATAAAACTCACATTTCATCTTCTCACACCTTTTCAAGGACCGTCACAGCGCAGTAATGAAGCACATCAAATTCCCGGGGAGCTATCTTCTCAAGGAGTGCCATATGCTCCCTCTCGAAAGCAGCAATTTCATTACCGGTCAGTGAAGCGCCTATTCCCCGACAGGCTTTGATGCGCCCGTTCCAGCTTTCGCGGGTGAAATGCACCTTGACATCGAATATCTCGCTGTGAAGCTTTTTAAAGTAATTTCCGTAAACCTCGGGAATAAATATTTCGTGCCGCATATCGCCCTTGCCCGTCCATTTGGGATTATATCTGAGTATAAGCTCCTCGCTCGACCCTGCCACCTTGTCCTCATAGGGCAGCCAGCCCATATAGAGTACCGCCAGCTTTCCGCCTTTGCAGAGAAGCCCTGACAGCTTGGGAGCGGCAATGTCATGGTCAAAGTAGAAAAAGCACTGGCAGGCGGTTATGGCGTCAAAGCTTTCCTCGGGGAAGTCAAGCTCCTCGGTGGAGCGGCAGAAAAAGCCTATGTCCATACCCTCTTTTTCCGCAAGGCGCTTTGCCTGCTCAATTTGATTTTCCGAGATGTCCGTACCCGTAAAGCGTGCGCCGAAGCTATACATATTCCGCGGGATAACGCCAGTTCCCGTACCGATATCAAGCACCTTCTGCCCCGAAATGCCTATGCCCAGGGAGTGGATCTTCTCGTAAAATTCCCGGGGATAAATGTCACGGTATTTTGCGTAATCGGAGGAGGCTCTGCCCCAGTCAAAGGGCTTTCCGTTGTCGATATTATCGTTTGATATCATAATCTTACCTCATTCTGCCCAGCCCATTTCTCTGAGCTGATTAAGTACATCGCCGTCAAGGTCGTCATAGCTGCCTTTTTCAATGAGTTCTATAGCATAAACAGTTGCTTGTCCGGGATATGTTTCTGCTATCATTTCAACGAGAATTTTTATCCTGTCCCCGTTTTCAAATTCGGCAAAGTCATAGCCTGATCCTGAAGTCCCGTCATATGTTCTTACGGAAGTAGGTGCAATATATCCGTCCTGCTCAATAAAAACCATATCTCCGCCGTTTTTATCCCGAAGATATCTGCCCTCAAGCCAGCCGCAGACGATGGCATTTTCCGCACGTTCTTTCGGGTCAAAAAACACTACTGCAGCCGCATCACCATAGGAATAAATACCACCATAGCCTACAGCAGACTCTCCCCAGGCATCGCAAATTTCGCCGATAGAACGCCCTTCAAGCTTTCGTGAAAGCTTATCGTTATCAAGCATTACTGCTTCGGAAAGCGGAATGATCTCAGCCTTGCAGGAACAAAGCAGGAGCGAAAGAATAACGGGAACAAGCGCAAGTGAAAGCTTTTTCATAATGTCACCTCAAACAAAAACGCCCTCCCGAAGCATTGCTTCAAAAGAAGCACACTTCAAGAGGGCGATAAAAACCGCGGTACCACCTCAGTTCGCCATACATTCGTATGACCTTGGGGAGACTGTAACGTGTCTCGGTACGGATAGGGCTACTTAAATTTCACCGTATCTGCTCGGGAATGTATCTTCAAAGCGCCGCTGCCCTCTCCCACCACGTGAAGGCTCTCTGAAAGCGGTTATGCCCTGCTTTTTTTCCGTCATAGCATTTGCATTAAGGTGATTATAACATAAAAAACGCCGGTTGTCAAGGATTTTTTCCAAAAGGTCTTGACACAAAGGGAAAAATATGTTAGAATATCCTTACAATATTTCCGTGGGGGAGTAATCTGCTTTATGCACAGCATAAAGCGGCAAATCGACATACCGACCGAAAGGTCCGGTTTGCCTTAATTGATAAGACTCACATACAGATACAGCCGAGCTGTCGGCTTTGTCTGTATGCGAGTCTTTTTATTTTTCTGCGGACATAAACATATATAAACCAAATAAACGTGAAAGGACTTTCAAGCTATGGATATGCTCACCTTATTTCTCATCGCCGTGGGGCTTTCGATGGACGCATTTGCGGTCTCCGTCTGCAAGGGACTTGCCACCCCCTCCTACAAATTCAGATATTCCCTTATCTGCGGGGCATGGTTCGGGGGCTTTCAGGCGCTTATGCCCGCAATAGGTTATCTGCTCGGGGTGAATTTCAAGGGCTATATCACCGCCTTTGACCACTGGATAGCATTCATTCTTCTGGCGATAATCGGCTTTAATATGGTAAAGGAGGCGCTGTCCGCCGATGAGGAGAACCCAGACCCCTCCTTTGCTCCGAAAACAATGCTTGTGCTTGCCATAGCCACCGCAATTGACGCTCTGGCGGTGGGCGTGACCTTTGCATTCTTAGAAGTGAACATCATTGCCGCCGTGCTTTTTATCGGGGTATGCACCTTTGTGATATCCGCCGCAGGAGTCAAGATAGGCTCGGTTTTCGGGACAAAGTACAAGTCCAAAGCGGAGCTTGCGGGAGGAATTATTCTCCTGCTGCTGGGAATAAAAATTCTTATTGAGCATCTTATGGGGTAAAAATCCGGATCATTCCCTTACCTCAAGCTTATATGTATCAAGCAGTTGGTTATGTGAGATAAAAAAGCTCAGTCTTGTTGTTGTATCCTTTACGGTAAACGTCAATGAATCATAATCAAAATCATCTGTATTATTTTTGCGGATAGATAACTTATGAATGCCTTTTTCAAAATACATATCCCGGTCTATGAGCGAGTCATCACGCTCAAGGGTCTTTAATTCTTCTCCGTCAAGATAAACGGTAAAGGACTGATATTCATCAGTGAATAAATCGGGTATCGTAGATAAGCCGAAGCACACATACAGATTTAGATAAACATAATCCTCCTCATTTATGGAAACTGTTTCCTCGCCTTCCTGCGGCATATTGTTTTTCGGTTCCTCATAGATATGGGTCTGAACCAGTTCAAGATTTCCCTTATCCATTTCAAATTCGGCTGTGTAAAGCCCCTCAGTTGCCTTGACCTTAAATGAAACTGTATTGAAATCAAACAGCTTGTCCTTTGAGCTTTTTGCTGTGACCGTATGGTATCCTTCGGTCAGATACAGTTCCTTGACTATCGGCTTTGAGTTTGATGAGGAAGAAACCGAGCCTATGTCCTCTCCGTCAAGCGAGATATAGAACACCTCCGAATTGCCGAAAAGATATTCACCTAAACTTTCATCATAATTCACCGTTATCTGACAGAGAACCTCTTTTGGCGCTTCTGTCTGGGTTGTAACGGATGTGCTGCCCGAAGACGAATAATCACAGCCGCAGCACAGCAGCATTGCAGTCATTATCAGAATAATTGATGATAAAACCTTTTTCATATTTGTTTCAGTCCTTTTCTGTTGATTTAATCCTTATTCTTCACATCATAAATAAACAAATCACGAGATACCTCTTTATATCCAAGCGGTACTCTGAACTTAGCATTGGTATTATTTGTCAGCTTATAATATGCCCCCGATTCGGCATCTATCGTATACAAAGTATATTGACCATCATAATAAAATCTTGTCGTTTCACCCTTAAAGTCGATATCTTCATATTCCATTTCCTTGCCAAAAACCGTTTCCTTTCCGGAACCTGTTATTTCACCATCTTCTGCATAACTCTTATACAATTCAAGAATATCATTTATTCCGGTCATTCTTTCAATATCGTTTGTGCTAACTTCTTCAATAAAATACTCTTTGAGGTCGTCATCAAGGTGATTGATGTGAAAGTGATATGCACCTTCATCATGTGCAGTAATGATATCATGATATTCCTGGGTTTCCGATTTTATATTATAATAAGTTGATACATAATTAAATGAAATAATTGAAGCATCCTGATCCACAAAGGAACTGCCCCTTTCCATACATATGCAATCATTCCTTATAATAGATGATATTACCTTAAAAAACCTGCTGTTTTTCATTTCGCTGCTTATATCGTCCGATTTAAGGGCTTCCGAGTATACCCTAAGTGCCCCGCTGCTTCCCCAATAAGTAAGCGATGCATTTTCGCCTATCTCATCGATCTTGTTTCCTATACCCGATACAATATCATTTGCAATACTTGATACTATCTCATTCTCCTCACTCTTGGTGCTGCTGTTATTTCCGCTGCTGTACGAATCCGACATCAGGCTGTCACAGCCGCAGAAGATCATAGATAAGCAGATACACATTGTTAATTTTTTTGCAATATTCATAAATATTCCCCTTTTAGAAAAATTTTCTTCCTGCTCTGAGGAAAAACATTACACCATCAAGTGTAAATACACAATCAGTTTAGCATCTTATCAGATAATTGTCAATCCGATCAGAGATATTTCGTTACAACACCCAAAAATATATTTTTAACCCTATAATTTTATTTTACAGTATCAGACAAAAAATTTCTACAGCTGACAGCTGAACGCAGGCAAAAAAGCACCGCAGTCCTGCCAATTGACATTACTGCGGCAATATGTATCTATGATACCTTTTTTTCCTTAACAAAGGTCGCCTTCACAAGCTCCCTGTCCCTTGCGTATCCCCACACAAGGAGAACGGTCATAAAAAACCAAACGATAGGCTCGGATATCATTACCCCGAAATAGCCCAGCACAGGCGCCGCGGCAAATGCCACCACCGCCTTGCCTATCATCTCGATAACGCTGCTGGCAACGGGTACTGTCTTTCTTCCCAGACCCTGAAGTGAGCTTCGCATTACCACAAGGACGGCAAGGATAAAGTAAAAGGGCGTGTTAACTCTCATATACCTTGAAGCAAGCTCCACGATAAATACCTCTTCCGTGCCGGCTATCCAGCCGATAATGGCAGGAGCGAACAGATATCCTACCGCCACAGCCGCACCCGACCATACCCAGCACATAAGTATGGCGCTCTTTATTCCCTTTCCCACTCTCTCGGGTCTGCCCGCGCCTAAATTCTGACTGCAATAGGTGGCACAAGCCGAGCCGAATGCGCTGAACGGAAGCATAAGGATACTGGATATCTTTCTTGCGGCGGTGTGAGCGGCAATGGTGTCGGTGCCGAAATTGTTTATTGCCCTCTGGAGAATGAGCGAGCCTATCTCCACTATGGAGAACATCAGCGCAAGGGACAGTCCCATTGCCATAAGCTCGGACAGCTCATTGAGCGTGACCTTGAGCTCGTCCTTTCCGGGGATAAGATAAGGAAATCTTATGCATATGTAGACACAGCACATCACAAAGGAAAAGCCCTGGGATATTACAGTGGCATAGGCAGCTCCCCTTACGCCGAAGCCCAGCTTTGCGATAAACACTATATCAAGCCCGATGTTTATAAATGAGGATATTATCAGAAAAACAAGGGGCGTAATGCTGTCCCCCACCGCTCTCAGCACGCCTGCGGACATATTGTAAAGCATTGCTGCGGTCATAAAGAGGAGGATAACGGAAATGTAGCTGTATGCGGTCTCGAATATCTCCTCGGGGGTGTTGAGTATACGGAGAAACGGGCGGAGAAAAACAAGGCTCAGAACGGTAAATACCGCCGATACCGCAAGTCCCAGAATAACGGTGCCTGCCACAGAGCGGCGCATTTTTACATAGTCCCCCGCCCCGAAATGGCGGGCGGTGATGATGGCAAAGCCGTTTGTCAGACCCGACATAAAGCCGATCATTAGATTTGATATGTAGCTTGTGGAGCCCAGGGCGGCAATGGCTTCAACGCCTACGGTCCTGCCCACGATGACCGTATCTATCATACTGTAAAGCTGCTGAAAAAGGCTGCCCAGCGCAATGGGCACGGCAAAGGCAAATATCATTTTAGCGGGATTTCCCGAAGTAAGCTCTCGCACTTTAATTTCCTCGATTTCAAAAAAATTTATACTATGATAGATTATCCTATTCGGGAGTATTTGTCAACAAAAAAACAGAGGAAATTTTGTTAAATATTTTTTCTGTAAAAATCACGTGGCTGTTGACGTAAGCTTTGAAAAGCTGATATAATAAAAAGAGAAATATCCTTCTGACCAAAGGGGGCGTACCATGGAAAGCGTTGGGGCAAGGGCTATACTTCATAAAAACAAATCAACAGGCTGGTTCGGCACGGACTACAATATGAACCTGTACCGCGGCTGCTGTCACGGCTGCATATACTGCGACAGCAGAAGTGACTGCTACGGCATTGAGGATTTTGACAAGGTACGGTGCAAGGCAAATTCCCTTGAGCTGCTCAGGTATGAGCTAAGGCACAAATCCCATACGGGAGTTATCGGCACAGGCTCCATGAGCGACCCATACAATCCCTTTGAGGAAAAAGCTCTCCTCACCCGTCACGCTCTTGAGCTTATAAATGACTATGGCTTCGGCTGCGTTATCCTCTCAAAAAGCAGCCTTATGACCCGTGACAAGGACGTTTTTCTTGCCATAAAGGAGCACTCCCCCATGATGTGCAAGCTTACCATAACCGCCGCCGAGGACAGTCTCAGCCGCATTATCGAGCCCAATGTGAGCCCGTCCTCGGAGCGCTTTAATGCCCTTGCGGAGCTGTCCGAGGCAGGGATATTCACAGGGATAACCCTTATGCCCGTTCTGCCCTTTATCGAGGACAGCGAGGACAATATCCTTAAAATCGTCAGACGGGGTGCCGAGGCAGGAGTGAATTTTATCTATCCCGCATTCGGGGTGACATTAAGGGGCATTCAGCGTGAATATTTTCTCAGAAAAGCAGACGAGCTTTTCCCCGGGGAGGGGCTGTCGCAAAGGTACTTTGAAGCCTTCGGATATTCATATGAATGCACCTCGCCCAATGTGGACAGGCTGTGGAAATGCTTTACCGCCGAATGTGAGCGGCTGGGTCTGCTTTACAAAATGCAGGACATAATTTCCGCTTCAAAGCGGGATTACGAACAGGAGCAACTGAGTTTTTTCTGATAAAAAGGGAGGGATGAATGTGCCGCAGATAAAAACTGTGCTGGGCAGTAATATAGCCTTCGAAGCTGCCGAGCAGAAATGGCTATCAAAAGGCAATGCCTGTATAAAAGAAACGGTGATATTGCTCAGGTTATCGGCACCGTGCTCAAACCTCTGAAAGTCGGTGAAAGGCTTGTGCTGTACAAAAAGGGAAGACCGGTTTATTTTGATATTGTGGGCATCAATTTCAGAGGTCAAAATTCAGAAGAAGCTGACCCTGCAATGAGAGCATATACCCTTTATCTTAAAGGCGATGACATAGAAATACAGGAACGTGACAGATTTATAAAGGACAGCAGATATTGTGAAACCGAGATTTACAAGGATATTTTACAGAAATGCTGTTCCTGCAGCAAAAGAGTTAATGAAGAATATTCGGCTGATAAAGAATGGTACATTGATCTGCCGTACGCATTTATGGAAGACATTGTTGCTGATGTTATTATAGAAACAGATGATATTAACGAGCGCGGGCAGCTTCTTGAAATAATTGACGCAATGCTTGGCGATGATATGGATCACGAAACGCAGACCCTTGCAGGTGTAGCAGTGATCGAAGCAATTTATTTCCTTTGCGGATATAATTTTTTTCTTGATAATTCAGATATTGCAGGTGAAAATGTAATGCATGAAGCAAAAGTCCTTCGTGATTATTACGAAAGAAACGAGAAATGCTTTAAAACCGATTTGAACAGGCATAAATAAGAAATACCCTGATTATGGTGGTCATGATCAGGGTATTTCTATTTGTCTTATAGTTTCCGAATATTTTTTACTGTCCGTCATGCTCGTGGAGCTTCTCGGGGTTTGATACCGCCCCGGGGTCCTTTTCCGTCTCTCTGAAAATGTGCATAGCGGTGCCGCTGATGGTGTAAATTATGCAGGCAGGACCGATAAGCAGTCCCACAAACAGAGTTATCTCGTTCCAGAATATGAGCAGGAGCTCAAGCGCCACAACTATCAAAAGCAGGAAGGTCCTGCCGATATGCTTCATTCCCAGGCGGAAGGAGTTTTTGAGGCTCTTGGGAATGGTATTTTCATACCGCACGATAAGTGGGAACACATACAGCAGGCAAAACAGCAGGAAAAACGCCGTAAGGAAGCCCACTATCATAAAGGGCAGGCTGTTCTCCACCTGATCTGCAATGGTAAAATCAAGGTATACCGCTATGACAGCCACAATGGAAATCAGCCCCAGAGGAAGCCCCTGCTTCCAGTTAGCCTTGAAGCCGGTTATAAAATCGTTCCATATATGTCCCTCGGACTCGTCCACGAATTTCATCGCCACCGAAAATGCGGCGGCAGTGCTGCAGCCGATAGTCACTATGGGCAGGCTGAACAGCAGCCACAGGATATTTAAGATCAGCACGTCCGTAAGGCGCTGCATAAATTTGTAAAGGGGGCTGTCGATACTGAAAAATTTCACACTTGTTTCTCCTTTTTTAGTTGACTGGCGGGCTTGCCTGCCCGAGGTCTGAAAATCTATCTGCAATGCTTTGCAATAAGTTCACGAGATGTTATTTCGGAATTATTATATTTGATCTCAAAGTAATCGAGTACGCTCTTCATATCGTCCTGCATTGATAAAAACACATCTAAAAGTCTGTTCGGTTTATCGTGAAGCTGCCACTCTTTTAGTCCCTTATAATAGAACAGCTTATTTTCTGCGTTGATATAAAAGGGTACAATATCATTTTCAAGACACATTTTCAAAATGATAAGTCTCCCGACTCTTCCATTGCCGTCATAGAAAGGGTGAATTTTTTCAAATTCCGTATGAAACTGTGCAATATCGTAAAGGTCAAGACGCTTTGGAGCCTGATATTTTTTCAGCAGCGTCATAATTGACTGATGTACATCTTTGGGTTTCGCCGTTTCTATCTCACCGACTGCATTTGCATATTTTTTATGATCGCCGATAACAGCTTCGGGATCGTTATCTGTTATCAGCCCGTTTTTCAAAGTATAGTGCAGCTTTTTTATATATTCCTCTGTTATCGGCTCACTAACAGTATCCAGCACAAAGTCGAAGCACTTGAAATGATTGGCAGCTTCAAACACATCATTTACAAAGGCAGCGCCCTCAATGCTGTGGGTCTCAAAGATGTATCGTGTTTGCTCATGCGAAAGTCGGCTGCCTTCAATATGATTTGAATTATAGGCAAAATCCACCTGCATTTTATTATATATCCCGCCGCTTATTTTATTTTTCTTTTCAAACAGCAGCGTATCTGAAAGGATCCTGTTTTCGGTCATAGACGTGTTTTTATCTCCTTAAATTTTTTACATCCGATATTCAGTATATCACATCCGCCCGCAAAAATCAAGCCGTCCTAAAAAAACAGGGTACGGGAATAACGCCCCGTACCCTGTAATTATATTGTCATTAACAGATCAGCCCTTGACTGCGCCCAGCATAATACCCTTTTCAAAATATTTCTGCATAAAGGGATATACGAGAAGAATGGGTATGATGGTCACCATTGAGATGGTGTACTGGATAACCTTGGTGTTGAGCATTCCCGCAACGGCAACGCTGTCTCCTGCGGAGCCGCCGTTCATCAGAGCGCCCAGGTTAGAGGATGAGTTCAGATAAACGTAAAGTCTGTGCTGGAGAGTGTACAGCTCGGGAGAGTTTGCGTTGTAGATAAGGGAGTCCTGGAAGGAGTTCCAGTGTCCTACTGCACCGAATATGGTGATGGTCGCAAGGATAGGCTTGCTCAGCGGCCAGATGATCTTCTGGAAAATAGTCCAGTAGCCTGCGCCGTCCATGAATGCGCTCTCCTCGATCTCGTGGGGAATTGACTCCACGTAGGTCTTTACGAGGATAATGTTATAGGGCGATACGATACCGGGAATGATATATACCCAGAATGTATTGGTCAAGCCCAGCATTGAGAGGTTTAAGTACGCGGGGATAAGACCTGCATTGAAGTACATTGTGACAACGAGGAAGCGGTACCAGAATTTTCTGTGCCACATTTCCTGCTTTGTCATAAGGTAGCCTGCAAGACCCGATGCGAAAACCATAAGAGCAGTTCCTACAACAGTTCTGATAATGGTAACAGCAAAGGAGTTCCAGAGGTCGTTAACGTTGCCCATGGCAATGTAGTTCTGAAGAGTGATATTTTTGGGCAGGAAGGTAATGGCACCCTTTACAACAAGGTCGCCCGCGGAAATAGTGTTGATGAATATGTAGTAAAAGGGGAAGATACAGCTGAGGGTGAAAAGTCCGAAGAACAGGTAGTTGAAGATATTGAACACAACGTCCTGCCAGGAGAGCTTTATGTGAGTGGTATGCTCCTTGAAGCGTTTTTCTTCCGCTCTTTTTTCTTTAAGTTCTGCAAGAGACATAACTGCACCCCTTTCTTATACAATGCTCTCGCCGCGGACAGCCTTGGAAATGCCGTTTGCGGAGAAGAGAAGAATTACGCTTATGAGGGACTTGACCATACCGATAACCGTTGACAGAGGGATAAGTCCGCTGCCGATACCCAGGTTATACACATACAGGTCGAGAACTTCGATGCTTGCCGCATTCTTTGCGTTTGAGAATACCAGGTACTGATCCATTCCGTTGGTAAGGATATTTGCGACGGACATAAGGAGGAGCACCATATAGGTGGGGATAAGAGAAGGAATGGTGACATACCACATCTTCTGGAAGCGTCCTGCGCCGTCCACCGTTGCCGCCTCAAACAGGGACTGGTCGATACCCGAAATTGAGGCTATGTAGATGATGGCGCTCCAGCCGAGACCCTTCCACATTCCCCATGCAAGCATTTTCAGCCACATATGGGAGCTGTCCATAAGGTAGTTGGTGGTAACGGGATTGCCGATGCTCTTGAGGAAAGTGTTGATAAAGCCGTCGGTGGAGAAGATAGCAAGTGCGATGGCATATACAAGGACCCAGCTTATGAAATTGGGGATAGTTGTAAAGGTCTGCACAAATCTTCTGAAGGTGTTGTTCTTTATCTCCGAAAGGAAGATGGCGAAAATCATAGGCACCCAGCTTGTAAGGATACCGAGACCGCTCATTGCAAGAGTGTTCTTGATAACTCTGAGGATATCCTTCTTGGTAGCCGCATTCTGGAAGAGCTGAGTGAACCATTTAAAGCCCACGAATTTATCGGGAGAAAGGGTATCTCCTGCCTTGTAATCATAGAACGCATAGCGCCAGCCGAAGAGGGGCAGATATGCAAAGAGGAAGGAGAGAACGATAATGGGGAGCATCATAAGGAAAAGCTTGTACTTGTCCTCCATATACATCTCCCCCGCATTCCGGAAGGAGGGAAGGAGGAAGAATACAGCGATACAGAGCGCCAAAAGAGCTATCGTAATAACGAGGAACAGTCCGAAATAGGGAATGCTTGCCGCAGGGCCTATCTTCTCGGGGCGCTCGGTCAGGGACACCTGCTCAAAAGCATTTTTAATTCCGAAAAGGCAGCCCATCATAAAGAGAGTTCCTGCGCCTGTCACAGCAGCAGCGATCTTTTTCATCTTATTGCTGCCCAGGGACATACAGCCGCCTACAGCATAGAAAAGAGCCGCAACTATCGAAAGCATGCTCGAACCGAAAAGAAGCTTGAAGGCAGACTCCTCTACCCAGCCCTTTGTAAATGCTCGTCCCAGATTTGATACCAGCGTATCATAAGCGATACCGCAGGTAAAAAGGGACATATTCTTGTTGATCTTTTCACATATCCTTGCAGGGTTGAAGGAAGGGAAGAACAGCAGGACTATCTCCGCTATGAGCAGGATCCTTACGCCCCACAGCAGGATATCCGCGGTTTTTTCCGCAGGAGTTTTCGGGACGACCCTTTTCCTTGACCTTCCGATGTCGTCGGGACTTCTTTCCGACAATGCCGTTGTTACACTATCCGACATCTTGCAGCACCTCCGAATAAATTTTTCCTGCCGCTTACTTGCGCTCTGCCGCACAGATACGGCACTTAATCGTTTTCATACGGCACTCAAAGGGAACCGGTCAGATCTTCACCGACAGCTCCCCCTCCGAATTTGTTTAAAATCATTATAGCAGTTTTTGTGATAAATGTCAAGAGTTTTTTTACACTAAGCGTAAATTTTGTCTATGATAACAAGTAAATCTTTTGTTAATCGTTTACAAAAATGCAGTGCGTTTTTGGGAAAAATTACAATAAAAAATATTTTGCCCCTGCAGGATATTGAAATATGAGCGGAAATAATGTATAATAAAGAAAATTCATCTCGGAAAGGAACTTTGAACATATGAGAAGCTGCGGCGTGCTTATGCACATTACAAGCCTCCCCTCCCCCTGCGGAACGGGCACTCTGGGAAAAGAGGCTTACAGGTTCGTGGATTTTTTAAAGAAAGCGGGACAGACCTACTGGCAGATACTTCCCGTAGGCCCCACAGGCTTCGGCGACTCGCCCTATCAGAGCTACAGCGCATTTGCGGGCAATCCCCTGCTCATAGACCTTGATATGCTTGCGGAGGAGGGGCTCATCTCCCCCGATGACAAGGATATGGAGCTTCTGCGCAGAAAGGAGAGCTTTGCGGACTTCGGTCAGCTTTTCTCCTTCAAGCGGCTCATTCTCGCAAAGGCGTGCGCGGCATTCAAGGAAAAGGCAGACCCCGCTCAGACAGCTGATTTTAACCGCTTCTGCCGCAAGAATGCATGGTGGCTGGACGATTATGCCCTGTTTATGTCCTTAAAATACTTCTTCAAGCAGAAAATGTGGACCCTGTGGGACGATGAATACCGCCTGAGAGACAAAAAGACCCTTGAGGAATATTCCGAAAAGCATTCGGACGATATCGAGGTCTGGAAATTCATGCAGTACAAATTCATCAGACAGTACAGGGCTCTGAAAAAGTACGCAAACAAGCGCGGAATAAAGATATACGGCGATATGCCCATCTACGTTTCCATGGACAGCAGCGACATCTGGGCTTCCCCCGAGATGTTCATGCTCGACAGCGACAGGAGACCCGTCAAGGTGGCAGGCTGTCCTCCCGATGATTTTTCTCCCACAGGTCAGCTCTGGGGAAATCCCCTCTATGACTGGGACTATATGGACAAGGACGGCTATAAATGGTGGATATCCCGTGTACAGTACAGCGCAAAGCTCTTTGACCTTACAAGAATAGACCATTTCAGAGGCTTTGAGAGCTTCTATGCTATCCCCGCAGGCGACGATACCGCCGAGCACGGGGAATGGCTGAAGGGTCCCTCAATGAAGCTTTTCAGGGCAATAAAAGCAGCACTTGGCAATGTTCCCCTTGTTGCCGAGGACTTAGGCTTTCTTACCGATGACGTTAAGGAAATGCTCAGAGAGGCAGGCTACCCGGGCATGAACGTGCTGGAGTTCGGCTTCGGCGGCGATGACAGCGGCTATCTCCCCCATAACTACGTTAAAAACAGCGTGGTCTATATCGGCACCCACGACAATGAGACTGCTCTGGGCTGGTACAAGGGGCTTGACAAAACGGGTAAGAAGCGTGTAAGGAAATATCTCGGTCTTAAAAAGGACTCCACCGACGGTGAGATCGTATGGGGGCTTATCAGAACGGCTTACTCAAGCGTTTCCGAGGGCTGCGTGATACAGATGCAGGACCTTTTATGCCTGGATAACTCTGCACGAATGAACATTCCCTCAACCATCGGCGGCGGAAACTGGGCGTGGCGAATGAAAGGCGGAGAATGTACTCCCGGGCTTGCAAAGAATCTCAAAAAGCTGGCTAAGACCTATTACAGATAATTTTTTCGGTTTCTCTCCGTCTGCGCGGGGAGAAACTTTTTTTATACTATATCAACAAAAAAACGACGGAAGACCCATCACAGGTCCTCCGCCGAAAATTATTCCGAAAATTATCAGAAATCCGCTTCCTCGTCCTTGTCATCGGAAGAAGCTGCCTCAACGTCAGCGTCGTCTGCGCCGTCGAGAGCCTCAAGCTCCTCTACATCGCTTGCGGACTCGTCCTTGTCGGAGCAGCCGCAGCAATCGCAGCATTCGTCATCGTCGCCGAAATAGATCTCATCGTCATCGTCGAAGCTGTAATCATACTGCTCAAGCTCCTCGCGCTTCTTAACGGCATAAACTGCGGCAGCAGCGCCTGCAGCGGCAGCGAGCATTGTGAGAACTGCAATACCTAAACCTTTCATAAAGTCACTCCTTAAATTTTATAATTCCGAGAGAATATGCTTCCCTGAATGTAATTTTATTATACCACAAAGGTTTTTAAATTACAAGAGCCAAACGAGTTTTTTTGTCATTTTCAAACTAAAATCTAATCCCGTTTTAATTTTCCTCCGCAGGCTCTGCCATACTTATAGACAGCTCGTCTAAGGAAAAGCTCTTGTCCGCAACGGATTTCAGGAATATCTGCGCCTTTTTGGGGTCCTCGTTTCTTATGGTGACGGCGGCGGTATTTTCGGGAACGTCCACAAAGAAATCCTCCACCCCGAACCGCTCGTCAAGAAGCTCCTTTGCCTCATAGCATATCTCGGTGAGCCTGTTGAAGGAGCGCTTCACCTTCTCATAGCGAACGCAGGTGTAATCCCCCAACACCTCGGTGTAGCTTTCGGGGGGAACGTCCTCGGTGATGTTTACAAAAAGGGTGCCCGCATAGCTGTAAACTCCGCCGTAATCATCGGGATATACAACGCCGTTTTCCGTTTCAAAGGAGGCGAGGAGGCGTTCATAGGCGTTCTGGACGGTGTCCTCAAAGGGTATCTCTCTTTGAGTAAATTCTGTGGTGGTCTCCGTGGTTGTTTCGGTGGTCGTAACAGTGGTGGTCTCGGTGGTCGTGACGGTGGTGGTCTCCTCCGATGCTGCGGGAGAGGTCCCGGTGAAGGAGTCTCCCAATGTGGGGGCTTCCGTTTCCTCGGGAGAACCGCCCGTGCAGGCTGTAAGAAATGCCGCACACATCAGGGCGGCAACTATTTTTTTCATTTTGCTATCATTCCTTTTTATTTTTAAGCGGATATTATCCGACAAATATAAATATAGCATTTTAATACGGGTTTGTCAACAGAAATTTTGACTCGTAAATGTTCGGGCAGAAAACCTTAACCAAATTTTATTGATTTTTCCATTGCATTATGGTATGATATGTACATATAAAATTACAAAGGAGTTTTTGGATATGTCGTCAGCAGTAAAAACACTTGATAAGCCCCGTCTTTCCGTAAAGGCGCAGACCCTCTGGACAATAGGCGCTGTGGTGGGAGCGGTGGCTCTCCCCCAGCTTTTCCACCTTATGGGAGCTGTATCGGGACTTGGCACAAAGCTCGGAGAGACCTTTCTCCCCATGCACCTGCCCATTATCATCGCAGGTCTTCTTGCAGGTCCCTATGCAGGCGCCATAGCAGGCTTTTTAAGCCCGCTCATAAGCTTTGCCCTTTCGGGTATGCCCTCGGCGGCAATGCTCCCCTTTATGATGATCGAGCTCTGCGTTTACGGTCTTGCTTCGGGGCTGCTCAGGAACATAAAGCTCCCCGTTATCGGCAAGGTGCTTATAGCTCAGGTGAGCGGACGTGCCGTAAGAGCCGCAGCTATCCTTTTTGCGGTCTATGCTCTGGGAAATGACAGCATAAAGATATCTGTGATATGGACAAGCATTGCTTCGGGAATTTTCGGTCTTGCCCTTCAGTGGGTACTTATCCCCCTTATGGTTTTCAGAGCCGAGAACGGAAACAGAGAATGAGATTTACCCCATAAAAACTATTTTTTTTGATAATCTGCTTGCAATTATATTATAATTATGGTATTATTATAATAGGGAAATGCCGTTAAAGGCAAATAAACATCCGCTGATACTGCGGAACAGGGAGATTTGATTTATGCCAAAAAGACAGGACATTAACAAAATCATGATAATCGGCTCGGGTCCTATTATCATCGGTCAGGCGTGCGAGTTCGACTATTCGGGTACACAGGCGTGCAAGGCGCTTCGTAACCTGGGCTACGAGATAGTGCTTGTAAACTCCAACCCCGCGACCATTATGACAGACCCCGATGTTGCGGATATCACCTATGTTGAGCCCCTCAATCTGAACAGGCTCACTCAGATAATCGAAAAGGAGCGCCCCGACGCGCTGCTGCCTAATCTGGGCGGTCAGTCCGGTCTTAACCTCTGCTCGGAGCTTTCCGAGGCAGGTGTGCTGGAAAAGTACGGCGTTAAGGTCATCGGCGTTCAGGTGGACGCTATCCAGCGCGGCGAGGACCGTATCGAGTTCAAGAACACCATGAACAAGCTGGGCATAGAAATGGCGCGCAGCCAGGTGGCTTATTCCGTTGACGAGGCTGTAAAAATTGCCGAGGAGCTTAAATATCCCGTTGTGCTCCGTCCCGCGTACACCATGGGCGGCGCAGGCGGCGGTATGGTATATAATGTGGACGAGCTTAAAGTTGTCTGCGAGAGAGGTCTGCAGGCGAGCCTTGTGGGTCAGGTGCTTGTTGAGGAATGTATCAGCGGCTGGGAAGAGCTTGAGCTTGAGGTCGTCAGAGACGCCGAGAACAACATCATCACCGTTTGCTTTATCGAGAACATCGACCCCATCGGCGTTCATACGGGCGATTCCTTCTGCTCCGCTCCCATGCTCACCATTTCCGAGGACGTTCAGAAGAAGATGCAGGAGCAGTCCTACAAGATAGTTGAGGCTATCGACGTTATCGGCGGCTGCAACTGTCAGTTCGCTCATGACCCCGTTTCGGGCAGAATAGTTGTTATTGAGATAAATCCCCGTACATCACGCTCCTCCGCGCTTGCTTCAAAGGCTACGGGCTTCCCCATTGCCCTGGTTTCGGCTATGCTTGCCTGCGGTCTTACACTTAAAGAGATCCCCTGCGGAAAGTATGGAACCCTTGACAAATACGTTCCCGACGGAGACTATGTTGTTATCAAATTCGCACGCTGGGCATTTGAGAAGTTCAAGGGCGCTGAGGACAAGCTTGGCACTCAGATGAGAGCGGTAGGCGAGGTAATGAGCATAGGCAAGACCTACAAGGAGGCTTTCCAGAAGGCTATCCGCAGCCTTGAGACAGGCAGATACGGTCTTGGCTTTGCAAAGGACTTCAACAAGCTTTCCAAGGAAGAGCTTCTTGAAAAGCTCAGATACCCCTCCAGCGAAAGACAGTTCATCATCTACGAGGCTCTCCGCAAGGGCGCAACCGTTGACGAGATATACGAGCTTACAAAGATAAAGCACTGGTTCATCGAGCAGTCTCTTCAGCTTGTAAATGAGGAAGAGGAGCTTATGAAGAACAAGGGTGCTGTTCCCGATGAAAAAACTCTTCGTCAGGCAAAGCAGGACGGCTTCAGCGACAGATATCTCAGCCGGATACTTGACGTTCCCGAGGAGGATATCAGGAACGCAAGATACAAGTATAATATCCGCGAAGCATGGGAAGGCGTTCACGTAAGCGGAACTCAGGACGCCGCATATTACTACTCCACCTATCATCTTCCCGAGGACAAGAGCCCCGCTTCCGACAAGAAGAAAATCATGATACTTGGCGGCGGTCCCAACAGAATAGGTCAGGGCATCGAGTTCGACTACTGCTGCGTTCACGCTGCACTTGCCCTTAAAAAGCTGGGCTTTGAGTCCATTATCGTAAACTGCAACCCCGAGACCGTTTCCACCGACTATGACACCTCCGACAAGCTTTATTTCGAGCCTCTTACCCTTGAGGACGTGCTGAGCATTCACGAAAAGGAAAAGCCTGTGGGCGTTATTGCGCAGTTCGGCGGTCAGACACCCCTTAATCTTGCGGCTGACCTGAAAAAGAACGGCGTGAACATTCTGGGAACATCTCCCGAGACCATCGACCTGGCAGAGGACAGAGACCACTTCCGCGCTATGATGGAGCGTCTGGGCATACCTATGCCCGAGTCGGGTATGGCTGTGAATGTGGACGAGGCTCTTGAGATAGCAAACAGGATAGGCTATCCCGTTATGGTTCGTCCCTCCTACGTTCTGGGCGGCAGAGGCATGGAGATAGTTCACGATGATGAGATGATGAGGGTGTATATGTCTGCGGCTGTAGGCGTTACCCCCGACAGACCCATTCTTATTGACAGGTTCTTAAATCATGCTACCGAGTGCGAGGCGGACGCTATTTCCGACGGCGAGCACTGCTTCGTTCCCGCGGTAATGGAGCATATCGAGCTGGCAGGCGTTCATTCGGGCGACTCCGCTTGCATTCTCCCCGCTAAAAATCTCACCGACAAGCAGATAGAGACTATCAAGGATTACACTAAAAAGATCGCTGTTGAGATGAATGTATGCGGTCTTATGAATATGCAGTACGCCATCGAGGGAGACACCGTTTACGTTCTTGAGGCAAACCCCAGAGCTTCACGTACAGTTCCCCTGGTTTCAAAGGTCTGCAGCATAAATATGGTGAAAATCGCTACCGAGATAATGACCGCGTCGCTTACGGGCAAAAAGTCACCCGTTCCCGAGCTGCGTGACAGGGAGATAACACACTACGGCGTTAAGGAAGCTGTGTTCCCCTTCAATATGTTCCAGGAGGTAGACCCCGTTCTCGGTCCCGAAATGCGCTCCACAGGAGAAGTTCTCGGACTTTCCTCCTCCTTCGGCGAGGCATATTACAAGGCTGAGGAGGCTACTCAGACAAGACTTCCCGAGGAGGGCACCGTTCTTCTCAGCGTCTGCGACAGAGACAAGCCCGAGCTTGTTCAGATCGCAAGGGATTTCTATGAGCTGGGCTTCAAGATACTTGCAACGGGCAAGAGCTACGAGATGATAATCGACGCAGGGATCCCCGCAAAGCGTATATTTAAGATCTACGAGGGTCGTCCCAACATTGCGGACGAGATAGCAAACGGCGAGATACAGCTTATCATCAACACCCCCGCAGGCAAGACCAGCGCATACGATGACAGCTATATCCGCAAGGAAGCTATCAGACACCGTGTTCCCTACATCACCACTATGGCGGCTGCCAAGGCAAGCGCCGACGGCATCAGGGCTGTGAAGAACAACACCCACATCGGTGTGAAGTCCCTTCAGTCCTATCACGCTGAGATAAAGTAATACAGGCAATTTTTAAAGCCACCTCCGATTTGTCGGGGGTGGCTTTGCGTTTATTATAATTTACAGCTTATTCATTATCCCTTAAAATTATCAGCTATTATCCGAGCCGCCGCTCTCTTCGGGATCTTCAGCTGCTTCGGTCTGAACGGAAGTATCATTATCGGGAGAATCGGGAGAGGTCGGAGGGGCATTATCCTCAGACGGCGTTTCTCCCGTCGCTTCGGGAGCATTTTCCCCGTCAAGCCTGCGGTGAACGTCATTTTCCAGCAGCTTGTAGACCGTTGCCGCCATGGGCACGCCCAGAAGCATTCCGCCGATGCCGCCCAGTCCGCCGCCTACGGTGACAGCCGCCAGCACCCACATTCCCGGGAGTCCGATAGAGGAGCCTACAACCTTCGGGTATATGATATTTCCCTCCACCTGCTGGAGTATCACCAGGAAAATAAGGAACCAAAGGGCTTTTATGGGGTCAACGACCACTATCATCAGCGCGCCTATTGCCGCTCCCAGATATGCTCCCACAATGGGGATAAGGGCGGTGGCGCCGATAAGGGTGCCGATGGTGGAGGCGTATGGTATGCGGAGAATAGTCATTCCCAGAGCGCAGAGCAGTCCTAAGATGACCGCTTCGGTGCACTGTCCCACAATAAAGCTTGAGAAGCATTTATCCGCTGTAGCGCAGAAATAGCGGAACCGTCTCTCGTTTTCGGGCTTCATATAGCTTTTCATAAGCCTGCCCGTCTGCTCCGCAAGCTTCTCCTTGCTGAGCAGGATATATACTGCAAAGATAATTCCCACAGCGAAATTTACTATTCCTCCGAAAAATGAGGAGATGACGGTGAGAGCCGATGTCAGCGCTCCGCCCATGCCGTTCTTTGCAAAATCAATGACTGCCGCAGATATTGTTTTCCAGTCAAAGCTCTTGAGATCGATATTTTCCATTACAAGTTCAGCTGCCGCAGGAAAATTCTTCTGAGCTTCCGCAAGCCACTGCTGAACAGTCGATACGTAAACGGGGAAGGAGTCGCCCAGCACTCGGAAAATATTTCCTATCTCGGGAACGATTATCACCATTATGAGCGTCAGGGCGAGAATTACCGCCAGCAGGGACAGTATCAGGCAGACGGGGCGGCGTGTTGCAGCCACCCATTGCTTCCCGGAACGGGGAAAATATATCTTCTCGAATTTCCTCATTATGATGTTAAGTATATACGCCAGCACACAGCCGATGAGCAGGGGGCTGAATATGCCCAGCACTGCTTTCACCGCAGAGACAACTGTGCCGAAATATATCACCGCAAGCACCGCCGCCGCTGTGAGTATCAGAAACGGTATGAACCGCTTTAATCTGTTTTTATCACGACTGTTCATCTTTGATATGTCCTTTCTTTACAGCAGTGGAGCGATAAGACGGAGAAGCGCGTCAAACATCGTTCCGCGGTAATACTGCTTTATATTTTGGAGGGTTATCTCCCTGCTTTTTTCAAAGGTCTCAAGGCAGTCCTTTTTAAGGTCGGAGACAGCCTTGTTTCCGTACATAAGCGTGCCGCACTCAAAATGCAGGAACAGGCTTCGGTAGTCAAGGTTGATGGTGCCCACAACGCCTATCTTATCATCGCTCACAAAGCTCTTTGCATGGATAAAGCCCGGGGTGTACTCGAATATCCGCACCCCTGCTTTAAGGAGCGGCGTATAGTTTGCCCTTGTCATGCGGAAGATTATCTTCTTGTCGGGTATTCCCGGGGTGACGAGACGGACGTCCACTCCCCTTTTCGCCGCAAGGCAGAGGGCGTTTTTCATTATGTCGTCAAGGATAAGGTAGGGAGTGTAGATGTATACATATTTCTCCGCACGGCTGAGTATCTCGATATAGACGTTCTCGCTCAGGGGCTCGGTGTCCAGAGGGGTGTCATAAAAGGGCTGGATATAGCCGTCCGAGAGGTATTTCTCGCCGTAGACCTCGGGGGCGTATTTCACGATATCCGCCTTGACCTCCGTATCCTTGAAGCTGTGCCACAGCTCCAGGAACATTTCAGTAAGGTTCATTACCGCATCTCCCCGAAGCATTACGCCTGTGTCCTTCCAATGACCGAAGGGAGCGGTCTCGTTAATGTATTCGTCGGAGATGTTTATGCCGCCGTTGAAGCCTGTATGTCCGTCTATTACCAGTATTTTCCTATGGTCGCGGTTGTTCATCACAAGGGAAAGAACGGGCACTACGGGATTGAAGGCAAGGCATTTTATGTTGGGGTGTATCTTTTCCAGCACCTTGAAATATTTTGGCGGCAGCAGTGCCACACAGCCCATATCATCGTAAATTATCCGTATCTCAACGCCGTGCTCCGCTCTGTCCACCAGCGCCTCAAGCATCTCGTCCCACATTTTTCCTATGCCGATTATGAAGTATTCCAGGAAGATGAAATGCTCCGCTTTGCGTATCTCGGCAAGCATATCCTTGAACATCAGCTCGCCTACGGGGTAATATTTCGCCTGGGTATTGGCATAGACGGGATAGCCGCTGAGGCTGTTTATATAGCGGCAGACGGCATATGCTCTGGGGTCGGTGTCCTCAAGGGTCTTTCCCTTCTCACCGAAGCTTTTAAGCATGGGAAGATATTTTTCCTTTGTTGCCTGTATCCTGCGGTGCATATGCTTGGAGGGCTTTTTGTTGCCTGCGAAAAGGTAGAGCAGTCCTCCGAAGATGGGCAGCACCATTATCAGGATTATCCAGACTATTTTGTATGAGGGATTATCGTCCTTGCAGATGATGTACAGCACGATAAGCAGGCTCAGTACCTGCAGCGCTGCGCTTATCCACCCCGAAAAGGCGGAAAGCTTGGCTACGCAAAGCGCGAACCATGCGATCTGCAGGATAAGAAACACTGCGGTTATGAATATCCTGTTAACTATAAGCCTGCGGAATTTGATCTTCAGCTCTGAACTGCTCATTTTTTATCATCCTTTCAGAGAGTGGGGGCATTATTTTTGTTCCTTCAGTTCGTTTATCTTGTCTCTCAGATAGGCGGCGTGCTCAAATTCAAGCAGCTTTGCGGCTTCCTTCATCTGGGCGGTGAGCTTGGCGATAAGCTCGTCACGCTCCTTTTTGGAAAGCTTCTTTTCGGAAGTTTTGCCGTTTACCTCTTCCTTGGTGGATATTTCGATAACGTCGCGGACGTCCTTGATGATGGTTTTCGGAACGATACCGTGCTCCTCGTTGAATTTCAGCTGCAGCTCCCTGCGGCGGTTGGTCTCGGCAATAGCACGCTCCATTGAGCCTGTTACGCTGTCTGCATACATTATTACCTTGCCGTCGCTGTTTCGGGCTGCTCGTCCGATGGTCTGGATAAGTGAGGACTCGGAGCGCAGGAAGCCCTCCTTGTCGGCATCGAGAATTGCCACAAGGGACACCTCGGGGATATCAAGTCCCTCTCGGAGCAGATTTATTCCCACAAGCACGTCAAATTCGCCCAGTCTCAGGTCGCGGATTATTTCCATACGCTCGATGGTGTCGATATCGTGATGAAGATATCTTACTCTTACTCCTGCATTTGTGAGGAACGCTGTTAAGTCCTCAGCCATTTTCTTTGTAAGGGTGGTTACAAGCACTCGCTCGTTCTTCTCCGCGCGGATATTTATCTGGCTGAGAAGGTCCTCTATCTGTCCCTCTACGGGCTTTACGATGATCTCCGGGTCCACAAGGCCTGTGGGACGGATCACCTGCTCAACTATCTGAGCGGACTTCTCCCTTTCGATAGGTCCGGGGGTGGCGGAGACGTATATCGCCTGATTTATTTTCGAGTCAAACTCGTCAAAATTAAGGGGACGGTTATCGTATGCCGATGGGAGACGGAAGCCGTAGTCGATAAGCACGGTCTTTCTGCCCCTGTCTCCTGCGCTCATTCCCCTTACCTGGGGGAGAGACACATGGCTCTCGTCCACGAAAAGAAGATAATCCTTCGGGAAGTGGTCAAGAAGGGTGTAGGGTGTGCTTCCGGGCTCTCTGCCCGCAAGTATGCGGGAATAGTTCTCGATGCCCTTGCAGAAGCCAATTTCCTCAAGCATTTCGATATCGTAAAGGGTGCGCTGCTTCAGTCTCTGCGCCTCCACAAGCTTCCCCTGCTTCTCAAACCACTCCACACGCTCTCCAAGCTCTCTTTCTATTTCCATAACAGCTTCGTGGATATGGTCCCGTGAGACTACATAGTGGGAGGCGGGGTATATGGCTGTGTGGGCGAGGGTGGATATCACATTTCCCGTAAGCACGTGAATTTCTGAAATGCGGTCTATCTCGTCGCCGAAAAATTCCACACGTATGGCATTTTCGGTGGAGCCTGCGGGGAATATTTCCACCACGTCTCCCCTGACGCGGAATTTGTTTCGGACGAAATTTATGTCGTTTCGCTCGTACTGTATCTCCACAAGCCGCCTCAGAAGCTCCTCGCGGGACATTTCCATTCCCTTTCGGAGGGAGATGACGTTGCTGCGGTATTCCTCGGGTGCGCCGAGAGAATATATGCAGGAAACGGACGCCACGATGATAACGTCCCTGCGCTCTGCCAGGGCAAGTGTGGCGCTGTGGCGGAGCTTGTCTATCTCATCGTTTATGGAGCTGTCCTTCTCGATGTAGGAGTCGGTGGAAGGGATATACGCCTCGGGCTGGTAGTAATCATAGTAGGAAACGAAATATTCCACGGCGTTATGGGGAAAGAACTCCCTGAACTCGGAGCAGAGCTGCGCCGCAAGTATCTTGTTATGGGCGAGTACGATGGTGGGACGGTTCATTCGGGCTATCACATTCGCCATTGTGAAGGTCTTGCCCGAGCCTGTTACGCCAAGCAGGGTCTGGTCACGATATCCCTTTTCAAGTCCCTCCACAAGCTTGTCTATAGCCCGGGGCTGATCTCCCGAGGGTTTGTAGGGGGAAACAAGTTCAAATTTATCCATGGCGGTCTCCTTATATTTCCTGTTTGTTTATCACGTTTTTCAGACAAAGGGCAAATGCGGCGGAGTATTCGTCGGGCTTATATCCCGAGGGGGTTATGAGAAAGTCGGTAAATCCGCCGCCCCACTGTATTTCCCGCTGGGCAAGCCCGTATTTCCTGAGCCTGCCTTCAGGGATAGGTTCGGCAAGCATATAAGCTTCGGGAAGATTTGAAAGCAGCTCCAAGGGGTCGGAGCCGTTTCGCAGGGCTATCCTTTTTTCGGTTTCTTCTCTGCTTTTATTATCCTCTCCCGAGGTGATGCATATATATCCCGAAAGGGCTTCGGGGGTCGGGTCTTTTATCTTCGGGATGGGGCTTTGAAGAGACGCTGTGAGCCTGTATTTTCCCGAAAATATCTGCTCCGAGCGGAGATTTTTTTCGTTTATGAGAGCGATGAAAAAGTCCCTGCATTCATCGCCGCAGCGGACTGCGGCAATTTTGCATATCCCCTCGCTCACATTCTCCGCCGCCAGATAAAAGGGGGCGGTGATACATTCGGTATTTACGGAAAGTGTACGGGCAAGCTGTGCAAGAAGCTCGGGCACATATCCTGCTGCGGGCACGCAGAAGGTGAAAAGCCCGGGAGAATTATCCTGCTTGTACAGTGCTTCAAGCTTTCCCATCTCCTCAAGCACCGCCTTTGCACGGGCAAGGAAACGCTCTCCCTCGGGTGTGGGATAGACCCCCTTTGCGCTTCGGCGGAAAACGGTTATGCCTATCTCGTTTTCCACTTCCTTTATCGCCTTGCTTAGGTTGGGCTGTCCCATAAAAAGGTTCGCCGCCGCCTTTGTCACAGAGCCTGTGCGCTCCACCTCGGTCATATATTTAAGATGCTGTAAATTCAATTTGGTTATTCACTTCCCCCATAGCGCCATATAAAAAAGTATATATTATATTATACTACCTTTATATGGATTTGTCTATATTTTTCACAAAGGTTTTATTTTTCTGCGTGACGGGATATCCTATGACAAAAAAATCCCTCCTATGATAGTATACCATAGGAGGAGAGATCTATAGCGATCCACAAAAATATCCTGCCAAGTTCGGCGGTTCAAAGCTTGAATAGTGTCGTCACTCACCCTTGACAGGCGGCAAGCCTGCCTGCGGGTTCGTTCCTAACTCTTCAAGCTTTGCACTCGCCTCCTTTTGTCAGTCTATTTCTGTGTCTTGCTATATATTTCATTTTACTTTACGGCAATACGGGATTTTTCGTTCTTTTTGTACTTGAGCCTGAGATTGTCGGTTATGAGGGCGATGAACTCGCTGTTTGTGGGCTTGCCCTTGCCTACGCTGACGGTGTAGCCGAAAAGATTCTGAATGGTGTCAAGGTCTCCCCTGTCCCAGGCGGTCTCGATGGCGTGGCGGATAGCTCTTTCCACACGTGAGGCGGTGGTGTTGAAGCGCTTTGCCACTGTGGGATAAAGAAGCTTTGTTACGCTCTCAAGCATTTCCTCGTCCTCAAGGCTCAGAAGGATCGCTTCTCTCAGGTAATGATAGCCCTTGATGTGGGCGGGTATGCCTATCTGGTGGATTATTTCCGTTACCACCATTTTCATATCCTCCTTGAGTCTGGGGTCGTCGGGGGGCAGCTCCATCTGTGCGGCGCTGCGGATAACGTTCACCAGCATATCGCAGTCAAAGGGCTTGAGCATAAAATATGCATTCTCCATTGACATTATCTGCCGCTCGGCAAACATATTCCTGTAGGCGGAGGTGACAATGAAAAAGGGCTTATGTACAAAGCTGCTGCAGCGCTTGATAAGCTCAGCTGCGTCTATTCCCGGGATTATGCTGTCAACTATGACCACATCGGGCTCCTCGCTGCGGATAGCTTCAAGGAGCGCAAGTCCGTCGCTGTCCCTCGTTACCGCAAAAAAGCCTCTTCCTCTCAGGGAATTTGCAAGCATACAGCCAAACTCCTTGCTTTCGTCTCCTATTATCACCTTGATTTTTTCATTCATTGCTGTTCTTCCTTTCTTTTTGTGTTTTTTACTTGTGATTTATTCACCCGTTGACATAATATTATCACGTATTTTTAAATTTTGCAATAGTTTTTGCGTTATTTTGGGGTAGAACAAATCCCGTGTTTTTCGGATAATAAAATAAAATTTTAATTTTTTTCACATTACGTGACACAAACCGAAAACCATTCGCCAAAATGGGCTTAACGGCTTCTTTACGTGGTTTGGCGACTTCGGACGGACTGTGGCTATGGCTGACATCCGCCGTTTTTTATTGCGGCTTTGCGCAGTTTGCCGTCAGATGGCAGTGCTTTTTGGGCGAAAATGCAATTTTTTGCAGCGTATAACTTGCAATCCTGCAAAAATTCATTGACATTGGCGGAATTGTGATGTATAATTTAAATGTATGACCCGGGAATATTTCCGCATTAAAAATATATAATAAGTTTTAACACCCAATAAAGCACACCGCACAGCAATGCGCCACAGGCGCATTGTGTTAACCCCTTTGCGGAGCTCTTGCAAGGATAAGGGGATTTCGCCCTCTGCGGAGGGCGACCAAAGGGCGCCGCCCTTTGGAAACCCGCCACCTTTGAAAAGGTGGACGAAACTTTTACCTTTGGGTGAAATAAAATAATTCCTAAACAGACTTTTTTGCGGGAGGTTTTTTCGGTGTCGGATAAAAAATTCAGCCGGAGCAATGAGGACGATGAAAACTCAGCCGCTTCGGAGCTTATTGACAAGGCGGAGCTTATCGAACGGGCAGGACAGGCGGTCTCGGAAAATTCCAAGCACCTTATCCACTGCCTTACCATAATCGGGCAGATAGAGGGGCATTACGCCGCTCCCCCGGGGACTAAGACCACAAAGTACGAGCATATAATGCCTGCGCTGGTGGCTATCGAGCAGGACCGCTCCATTGAGGGGCTGCTCATTATCCTCAATACTGTGGGGGGCGATGTGGAGGCAGGGCTTGCCATTGCGGAGCTTATATCGGGCATGAAGACACCCACCGTTTCGGTGGTGCTGGGGGGAGGTCACTCCATCGGCGTGCCCCTGGCGGTATCGGCTAAGCTTTCGTTTATCGTTCCCAGCGCCACTATGACCATTCACCCCGTGCGCATGAACGGGCTTGTGCTGGGCGTTCCTCAGACCCTTTCCTATTTCGAGGCTATGCAGAAGCGGATAACCGATTTCGTCTGCCGCAACAGCCGCATTTCTCCCGAGAGATTTTCTGAGCTGATGATGAACACGGGTGAGCTGGTGCTTGATATGGGCACGGTCATTGACGGGGAAACGGCGGTCAAGGAGGGGCTTATCGACAGACCGGGCGGTCTTTCGGACGCCATCGAGGCGCTGTATGAGCTTATTGAGACGGGTGAGCCCAGATATCCCGATGAGAAAAAAGAAAAGTAATTTTCAGTTTATATAATTTTTTGCATTTCTCCGTTTTCCGGAACGGAGAAATGCAAGCCGCATCGCGGTCATTTTTCTCTTATCATTATTTTAATGTGCAAAGAATAATTCATAGTTAATAAAGCATAAATTTTTTGAAAGGATTTTACATAATGACAATTATCGAAGCTATCATTCAGGGAATTATCCAGGGAGCTACGGAGTTTCTGCCCGTTTCAAGCTCGGGTCATCTCTCCCTTTTCCAGCATTTCACGGGGGTCACGGGAGATGAGGCGGTCTTTACCACCATTGCCCTCCACATCGGCACGCTTATCGCTGTTTTTATTGCCTTCCGTGAGAAGATATGGGCGCTCATTCTTGAAGCCCTTTCTATGCTCAAGGATATTTTTACGGGGAAGTTCACCTTCAGGGTGGGGGACGGAAACAGGCGAATGATACTTATGATAATCGTGTCCATACTGCCTCTGTTCGCTTTTTACATCTTCAAGGACTTCTTTACGGCGGTGTCCTCGGACAGCGACATCATTGCGGAGGGTATCTGCTTCCTTTACACGGCGGCTATCCTCACTATGGGCGACAGAGCTGCGCGCAAGACAGCCCAAAAGGGCGACGGCAAAACAGGCGGCGAGACTACGGTCACAGACGCTCTTGTTATCGGATTTTTCCAGGGCGTGGCGCTGCTTCCCGGTGTGTCAAGGTCGGGTTCCACCATTTCCGCGGGGCTGATGTCGGGGCTTAAAAGGGAGGACGCTGTGGAGTACAGCTTCATTTTAGGCATTCCCGTAATTCTGGCGGGCGCTTTGTCCGAGCTTATGGATATGGGCGGCGGCGATATGAGCTTTGAGCCTGTTCCCCTGCTTATCGGTATGGCTGTGGCGGCGGTGTCGGGCTACTTTGCCATCAGGCTCATCAAGTGGCTGATGAAGTCGGACAAATTCGGCATTTTTGCGGTGTACACCTTCATTCTCGGCATTCTGGTCATCGGCGCGGGAATTTTCGAGCTGGTTACGGGCAGCCCTATTATCCTCGGCTGATAAGTACGAATGTTCCTGATTTTTCGGGATAAATTCGTATGAAATGTCAATTGACTTTTAGGAACGATTGTGCTATAATGTTTATATATTCTCGGACGGAAAATTAAGAAAGGAAGTTAGAAAAGTGGCTGCTCCCAAAAAAGCTTCATCATCGGGTAAAAAGGCTCCCGCCTCCAAGGGCAGGACAACCAAGGCACAGCAGGAGGCAAAGCGCGCCAATGACAGGGTGCTGTGGTCTACGGTCATTTTCGCCGCAGGCATTCTCATTCTGGCGTTTCTGCTCTTCGAGGGCGAGTCGGCGTGGCTTGCCATACATAACATAATATTAGGTCTTTTCGGCGTGGGTGCGGTGCTGGTGCCCCCCATTCTCATTTATGCTTCGGTTATGATATCAAAGGACACCGAGCGTGAGACCGTTTCGGGAAAGGCGGCTCAGGGCTTGCTGCTGGTGCTGCTTTGCTGTGCGGTGATTCAGATCTTCTTCTCGGAGCCTATTGACCCCGACATTACCCTGGGCAAGCTCCTTACTGACCTTTTCGAGGACGGAAAGGCTATGCACGGCGGCGGTCTTTTCAGCGCGGTCATTGCTCTTCCATTGCTGAAGCTTTTCGGCAAGACGGGTGCGGCTATTATCGTTATTATCCTTGCTTTTGTTTTCGCCATGCTCCTTGCAAACAAGACTATTGTGGACGTTTTCAGGGCTGTAAAAAATATTTTTGCGGCGGCGGACGCTGCCCGTCCCGAGTATGAAGAGGTCGAGGAGTTCGTTCCTCCTCCGGGGGCTAAGAAACAGCCTAAGAAGGCTGTTCCCGCAAATACTCAGCCGACGCCGAAGAGCGTTCCCAATGCGGACGTTCCCGAAGCGGCTGCCGAGGAAAAGCGGAAGGATTTCAACATTGACATTCCTCTGCCCTTCGGTAAGAAAAAGGCTGTGACGGAGGCGGCAACGGCGGAAGAAAAGCCTGTCGAGACTGCTCCCGAGCCTGAAAAGCCAAAGAGCGCTGTGGAGCTGGAGGCAGATGCCATTGCTCGTTCCATTGAGGAGAACAATGCTCAGAGACAGGCTGCCAAGGCTGCTGCGGCTGAGGCAAGGTCTTCTGCAAATGAAAGTGAAGGCAAGTCAGAAAAGCAGGACGATCTGGCTTCCATTATCAGAAAGGCGGTCAATAAGCCTGCTGCAAACGGCGGCGATGCTTCTGTTTCAAGCGGTGCGAATGAGCCTGCCAAAGCTTCGGGCGGCATTCCTCTGTTTAAGAAGAATGACAAGGTGAAGGGCTCCACTCTTGCTTCAAACAAGATAGGCGATGACGAGGACCTTGATATGCCCGAGACTACGGCGCAGGACATTCAGAACGAAATTGCCGAGAATGTTACTGCTCCTGCGGAATATGTCATTCCCCCCATGGAGCTTCTGAAAAAGTCCTCCAACGAGCTTAATGCCGAGGAGGCTGAGGCTGAGATGAAGCAGAATGCTGACACTCTTGTGGAGACTCTCAAGAGCTTCGGCGTTATGACGAGGATCGTTGACATTCACAGAGGTCCTACGGTAACACGTTACGAGCTGCAGCCAAATGCGGGCGTTAAGATATCCAAAATTACGGGTCTGGCTGACGACATTGCCCTTAATCTTGCGGCGGCGGGCGTTCGTATACAGGCTCCCATTCCCGGCAAGGCGGCGGTGGGCATTGAGGTGCCAAACAAGATAAAGGACATCGTTACTCTACGTGATGTGCTTGACACCGAGGAATTCAGAAACGCTGAGAGCAAGCTTACCTTTGCGGTGGGAAAGAATATTGACGGCGAGATAATTCTGGGCGATATTGCAAAGCTCCCTCACGTTATTATTGCAGGTACTACGGGTTCGGGTAAATCCGTATGCACAAACGGAATTATTATGAGCATTCTTTACAACGCCACTCCCGACGAGGTAAGGCTGGTGCTTATTGACCCGAAGGTTGTTGAGTTTAAGATATATGACGGCATTCCTCATCTGCTCATTCCCGTTGTTACCGACCCACGAAAGGCGGCGGGTGCGCTGGCGTGGGCGGTGCAGGAAATGCTCAAGAGATACAAGCTTTTTGCGGACAACAACGTTCGTGACCTGAAGGGTTACAACGAGATGGCGGCGGAGACCGAGGGTGTGGAGCCCCTGCCACGTATCGTTATTGTTATTGACGAGCTTGCCGACCTGATGATGGCGGCGGCGGGAGAAGTCGAGGACAGCATTTGCCGCCTTGCGCAGATGGCACGTGCGGCGGGTATGCACCTTATCATTGCTACGCAGAGACCTACGGTCGATGTTATCACGGGTCTTATCAAGGCAAACATTCCTTCGCGTATTGCCCTCAAGGTGGCTTCGGGTATTGATTCACGCTCCATCATCAATGAGATCGGCGCGGAGAAGCTGCTTGGAAACGGCGACCTTTTATATTTCCCTACGGGCTATGCAAAGCCTGTGAGAGTTCAGAACTGCTTCACTTCCGACAAGGAAGTAACGGCAGTGGTGAACTTCATCAAGAACGGTGCGGGTGATGTTACCTACAGCGACGACATTATGAAGGAAATTGAGCAGAACATTCCCCAGCCTAAGGGTGAAAAGGAAAAGCCTGCGGACAACGGCAAGAGCTATGAAGGCTCGGACGAGGACGTTATTGACAGGGCTATTGAATGTGCGGTGGACGCCGGCGGCGCGGGCGTTTCCGTTTCCTATTTTCAGAGAAAATTAAAGCTTGGTTATGCCAGGGCTGCACGTATCATGGACGAGCTTGAGGAACTGGGAGTCGTTGGTCCCTTTGAGGGAGCTAAGCCCAGACAGGTGCTTATGACGAGGGAGATGTTCTTGCAGAGGAAGCTCAGCGGTAACGGCGGGGCTGCTGCTCCTGCGGAGGTTTCGGAGGAAGATGTGCCTTTTGAGGAGTGATATGTAAGATGGAAAGCATTTATGATAAAGTTCTTTCATTATGGCGTTCATTCGATATAAAAACGCCCTCTGATATTGACCGCTGTCTTGACAGCTTTCGCATTTTATTTGCGTACAACTCGGGGCGTATCGAAAATGAGGATATCTCATATCATGACACGAGAGAGATATTTGAAAACGGAAGAGTTTCGGGTTATACGGGAGATGTACGTGCTATTTTCGAGCAGCAAAATCAGAAGCTTTGCTATGAATTTCTCAAGGAGAAAATTATCTCGAGAGAGCCGCTTTCGATACCGCTTATAAAGGAAATACACCTTATTCTCGTTTCCGGTACTTATGACGAGGGACGCTTTCTGAAAAACGGAGAGCGGGCAGGCGAGTTTAAAAAGCACGATCAAGTTACCGGCAGAAATGAAGTAGGTGCCGCTCCCGAAGACGTGGAAACGGAGCTTTCCGAGCTTATTTCCGAGCTTTCCGAAAATGAGGGAAAGGATATTTTAAAGCTTGGGGCGTATCTTCACGCAAGATTTGAGTACATTCACCCCTTTGCGGACGGAAACGGTCGTGTGGGGCGGACTGTTCTCAACTACTTTCTGATGATAAACGGTCACCCGCCTGTTATTATTTATGACGAGGACAAGCGGCTCTATTACGAGGCTCTCGAAAAATATGACGTGGAAGAGGAGCTTATGCCTTTGTATGAGTTTCTGAAATATGAGACGGAAAAGACCTGGCAAATGACTTTGGAAAGACAAAAATTATAGGAATAAAACCATAAGGGGGCGAGCAAGTATATGAAACACAAGGTCCTTAAGCCGTCTGCGGGTATCATTGCTGTTGATAACAGACCCTTGGAAATTCAAGTGTCCCAAAAGGCTTCTTTCCCCGTGGGGAGGATAGTTCAGACGGCGATAGACTGGGGATATCTGCTGTATCTCATTCTGTATATTTTTCTTGCGGGAAGTGAAAACACAGGGCTGCCCCGTGCCGCTGCATTTATTCTTCTTGCTCCGTTTGCGGTGGGGCAATTCTGCAAATTCCGTGCAGGGGAAGAGGGCAGATATGCTTTCGCTGAACGGTTTGTTTCTGTGGTGATAACCGTTTTTGAGGCGGTGGTCATGCTTACTGCGGCAATGGCGTTTTCCATGCCTCAGGCAATACCCGAGGAGCCCTCGGGGACAAAGCTGTCCGGAAGCTATTCGGCGGCGGATATCTCAAAATTGAGCGTTGTGGCTTGCACAGGCAGCAATGCTTCGCACTATTACGTTTACACGGTGGATATGGAAAACAGGACGGCGGCAAAGGAGACATATTCATACAAGTACAAGCAGGGCGAAGGCGGAGAATATGTTGTATCCGAGACGATAAGCAATGTTTTTTCCGAGGAAAAGGCGGCTGAATTTACAGAGTTCTGCGACGAGGTGCTTATCACCGAGTGGAACGACGTTTATATGCCCGAGAGGGAAATTTATGAAGGTCTTGACGAGGCGCAGAGCTTTCAGGTTCAGTATTACGGCATCTCACGGGGCGGTTACAGGAAATATTTGCTTGAGTACAAGGACGGCAGTTCGGACAGCACGATAATGTATGACCACGCCATAGATGTGCCTAAAGACAGCAGCAGGGTTATTCCGCGTATTTACAAGCTGCTGACAAAGTATAACTGAAAGGAACGGTCAATAATATGAACCGCAATGTTCTTATTAAGCTGAGAGTTATCTCGCTTATTGCACTCCCCTTTTTATTTTTATTGTCGGCGGTGCTGACGGTGCTGTTTTTATGCGGAATTTCTGCAAATGAGGATATCCCTTATCTGTGCTTTGCCGCAGCTATGCTTATAAACAGCGTGAACATCATCACAAATCTTTATGTAAAAAAAGAGGATATGGACAATGCATTACCGCAAAGGCTTAGAGGCAAGGGATTTATGGTGTTCTGGATAGTAACTGCTGCGGTATGGCTTATAAGCTATGTACTGTTTGTATTTTTAAAATAAATTTTTTCGGGTGATAATATGCCATTTTTACCAATTTCAAAAGAGGATATGAAGGAAAGAGGGATAGAGCAGCTTGACTTTATCTGCATTACGGGTGACAGCTATGTGGACCACCCCTCCTTCGGCATTGCAATAATTTCACGAATGATAGAAGACTCGGGCTTTACCGTGGGAATTATCGCTCAGCCCGACCCCAAAAGCGACAGGGATCTTAAAAAGCTGGGTGCGCCCAAATTCGCTTTCCTCATTACGGGGGGAAATATTGACTCTATGGTGGCGCATTACACCAGTGCAAAGAAAAAGCGCTCCGACGACGCCTACACTGCGGGCGGCAAGGCGGGAAAGCGTCCCGACAGGGCGACTATCGTTTATTCTCAGGCGGTAAAGCGTATTTTCGGCAAGGATATGCCTGTTGCTATAGGCGGCTTGGAAGCATCTCTTCGGCGGTTTGCTCACTATGATTACTGGGACGACGCTGTGCGGCCGTCTATTCTCGAGGACAGCGGCGCTGACCTGCTTATGTACGGTATGAGCGAGCATCAGATAGTGGAGATCTGCACGAGGCTTGCTAAGGGCGAGAAAATTTCCGAGCTTCGGGATATAAGAGGCACGGCGTATCTCTGTGACCCGAGGGAAACGCCTTACGGGGCGGCGGAATGTCCTTCCCTTATGCAGGTCAGGGAGCACAAGGAAGAGTATGCAAAGGCGTGCAAAATTCAGTATGACTGGCAGGACGAGATATACGGCAAGACCATTATTCAAAGGCAGACAAGCAAAATGCTGGTTCAGCTGCCCCCTGCTTATTCTCTTACCACCCCCGAGCTTGACCACGTTTACGAGCTGCCTTATATGCGGACCTATCACCCGATCTACGAGAAGGAAGGCGGCGTTCCCGGGATACAGGAGGTGGAGTTTTCCATTACCCACAACAGAGGGTGCTTCGGAAACTGCAATTTCTGCTCCATTGCGCTCCACCAGGGGCGGAGAATTTCCGTTCGGAGCAAGGAGAGTATTCTGAGAGAAGCAGAGCTTTTGACAAAGCTGCCTAATTTCAAGGGGTATATACACGATGTGGGAGGTCCTACTGCGAATTTTCGTGCTCCCTCCTGCACTCATCAGCTGACTCACGGGCTTTGCAAGGGCAGGAAATGCCTTGCCCCGGAGCCTTGTAAAAATCTTGAGGTAGATCACACCGAGTATCTGGATATCCTGAGAGAAATTCGGAAGATAAAGGGCGTTAAAAAGGTTTTTATCAGAAGCGGTATCCGATATGATTATCTTATCGAGGACAGGAACGAGGAATTTATGCGGGAGCTTATCCTGCATCACGTGAGCGGTCAGCTTAAAGTGGCTCCCGAGCATTGTTCGGCGGCGGTGCTTGATATGATGGGCAAGCCCCACATTGAGGCGTACAAGAAATTTCAGGACAAGTTTTACAAAATGACGGGAAAAATCGGCAAGGAGCAGTATCTTGTGCCCTACCTTATGTCCTCTCACCCCGGCAGCACGCTGAACGAGGCGGTGGAGCTGGCGCTTTTCCTCAAGAGCCTTAAAATGCGCCCCGAGCAGGTGCAGGATTTTTATCCCACTCCCGGAACTATTTCCACCTGTATGTTTTACACGGGGCTTGACCCTTACACCATGAAAAAGGTGTATGTGCCGAGAACGGCGGAGGAAAAGGGTATGCAGAGGGCACTCTTGCAGTATTTTCGTCCACAAAATCAGAGGAAATGCATTGAGGCGCTTATCAAGGCTCACCGCACCGATCTTATCGGAAACGGAAAGGAATGTCTTGTTCGTCCCGACGAGCAGTACAATGCTTATCTCAGAGAAAAGGCTGCGAAGGCAAAACCTTCGGGCAGAAACAATACCCGTTCAAAAGGCAGGAATGACAGATGGCAAAAGGAAAAAGGCAGACGGGGTCGGTAAGCAGACTTCTTAAAATACTTCCCACCGCTCTGCTCATTATGGTGATGTGCGTGGGCATTTGTCTCGGCGTTCTCATTGAGACAGGGTGGGTATCGCTGGGTGATGTTCAGCAGGCGATCGGATTTACTGTTCCCGATATGCCCGAGGGGGGAAATGTTCCCGAAGCGGCGAGGGATTTTGCGGTTCACGTCATTGATGTGGGGCAGGGTGACAGTATCCTCATTATGGCAGGCGGAAAAAGCGTTCTTATTGACGCGGGTGAAAAGGAATACGGCGGAAAAGTCGTTTCATTCCTCAAAGATAAGGGCATTACGAAGCTTGATTATCTGATAGCGACTCACCCTCACTCAGATCACATAGGCGGTATGGCGGAGGTGGTCTCGGAGATCGGGGCTGAGAAGATAATCGTGCCGAAGCTCCCCGATGATATGGTCCCCACCACTAAGGTCTATGAGAAATTTCTGAAATCGGTGAAGGACGGCGGTATGAAGCTTACGGCTGCCAAGGCAGGAAAGGTTTACGATATCGGGGAAATTGACGGTCTGCCTGTGACTATGACCGTACTTGCGCCCGGTGAGGGGGCAGAGTTTGACGACCTGAATGACCGGTCGGTCTGCGTGAGAATCGACTTCAACCGCATTTCCTGGCTTTTTACGGGTGACCTCTCCGAGGAGGGTGAAAGGGCGCTTATTAAAAGCGGACAGGATATTGATGTTACGGCGTACAAGGTGGGGCATCACGGCAGCTCTTCTTCATCTTCGGAGGAGCTTCTTGAGAAGGTCACGCCGAGACTTTGCGTTATCTCCTGCGGCGAGGGAAATTCCTACGGGCACCCTCATAAGGAGGCTGTGGGCAGGCTGGAAAAGTACACGGGCAGCATTTACCGAACAGACCTTTGCGGTACAGTTTCCGTTTATTCCGACGGCGAAAAGCTTTATGTTTCAAAACAGGGAGGCGGCTCATAATGCTTATTCTTGAAAGGCTTCGGGGCGATACGGCGGTCATTTCGGGCGACAGCGGGGAATTTTCCGTTTCCGCTCATATGGTCAGGGGCTGCAGGGAGGGTGATGTTATTATTCTCTCGGGTGACGCTTATATCACGGATACCATTGCTACAGAAAAACGGCGCAAGGATATTATTTCGCTTCAAAATTCCCTTTGGGATGAATGATAGATGATCAAATTTTTTGAAAGAGGGGCTTAATATGCAGAACAATCTGCCTGCTATGCTTACGGAAAGACTTCCGAAATTATCTAAGGGTCACAAGAAAATTGCCGAATACATTCTCGGTCACTACGACAAGGCGGCATTTATGACCGCTTCAAAGCTGGGAAATATCGTCGGCGTCAGCGAGTCCACCGTTGTCCGCTTCGCTACGGAGCTGGGCTTTGAGGGTTATCCCGAAATGCAGAAGGCTTTGAAGGAATTTACCAGCAACAAGCTCACTACCGTTCAGCGTATGAATGTGATGAACGACCAGCTGGCAGGCGAGGACGTTCTGAACAGAGTTCTGAATTTCGACATTGAGCAGATAAGAAAGACCCTTGAGGAAATTGACAAGGATAGCTTTTACACCACTGTTGACGCTCTTGTTGCAGCCAAGAACATTTACGTTATCGGTGCGCGGTCGGCTTCGGTGCTGGCTCGTTTTATCGTTTTCTACTTCAACATTATGTTTGACAACGTTAAGATAATCCACACCACAAGTACAAGCGAAATGTTCGAGCAGATCCTCGGTATCGGCGAGGGGGACATTATGATAGGCGTTAGCTTCCCCAGATACTCAAAGCACACTGTCAAGGCGTTCAGATACGCTCACGAGAACGGCGCAAGGGTCATTGCCATTACCGACAGCAAGGCTTCTCCTCTGGCTCAGTATGCGGATCATCTGCTGCTGGCTCACAGCGATATGGCTTCCTTTGCGGATTCTTTAGTTGCTCCCATGAGCCTTATAAATGCCCTTATCTCGGCGGTGGGAATGAGAAAGCAGGAGTATGTTTCCAAGAACTTCGAGCGCCTTGAGGAGATTTGGGAGAAATATGAGGTTTACGAAAAGACCGACGACAAGGATTTCAGCTTATAAGACGGGAGTGGTGAGATGAAAAAGCTTATCGGGTTATTTTTTGAAAAGGCTCTTTTCACGGTTGGTGTGCTGTGGTCGGCTTTCTGCGTGCTTGGAATATTTGCCAGCGCCGCAAATGAGGAACACAGGGATAATATTCCCTTCGTCTTTGCCTGTCTGGGTATAGGCATTGCTATGATACTTTGGGCTAAGCACAAGAGAAGGCTCAGAAACCGCGCGGAGGTATATGCTATGTGCCTGGCGGACAAGCCCGAATCAGAGCTTTCCGAAATAGCAAGGACTATGAACATTCCCCTTGAGCAGGCTGTAAGAGAGCTTGAGGAGCTTATTGACAAGGATTATCTCAACAACATCTACATCGACAGAGCCGAGGGCAGGGTAAAGATATTATCCGAGGAAAAGGGCGGACTGAAGCTCATTAACGGATATCGGTTCGTGACCTGTCAAAGCTGCGGAGGCTCTAACAGGATATCGGGCAGCGCTGAGGGAAAAAGATGCAGCTACTGCAGGGCTCCTCTGACGGAAAGATCGGAAGCTGCAAAATAAAAACTTGAAAGGCAGTATTATTTATGGCAGACTGCATTATTATCGGCGGCGGCGCTGCGGGGCTCATGGCGGCGGTGACGGCAGCGGACTTCGGAAAATCCGTTATACTTTTTGAGAAAAATCCCCGTGTGGGCAAAAAGCTGCTTATTACGGGAAAGGGTCGCTGCAACGTTACAAACAACTGCATTAAAGAGGATTTTTTTGCTAATATCCCCTGCAACGGGCGTTTCCTTTATTCCTCCTATGCTGCTTTTGACTGCTCGGACACTATGAGCTTTTTTGAAGATCTGGGAGTTCCTCTTAAAACCGAACGGGGAAACAGGGTATTTCCCGTAAGCGACAGGGCGGAGGACATAGTTATCGCTTTTGAGAGAGCCATAAAGGAACGCTCGGACAGGATAACTGTCAAAAATGCAAAGGTGACGAGGATACTTACGGAAAACGGCGCTGTTACGGGAGTTGCAGCCGATGGTGCAGCTTATCATGCGCCTTCGGTGCTTATCGCTTCGGGAGGACGCTCCTATCCGAAAACAGGCTCGGACGGGGACGGTTACAGATTTGCAAAGGAGCTGGGGCACAAGGTCATTCCCCTTCGTCCTTCCCTTGTTCCTATGGTGAGCGAGGAGGAGTGGTGCAGGGAGGCTATGGGGCTTTCCCTTAAAAATGTTACTCTCACTCTCGTTGACGGCTCTGACGGAAAAAAGCTTTTCTCGGAAATGGGGGAAATGCTGTTTACCCATTTCGGCGTGTCGGGTCCCCTGGTATTATCCGCTTCGGGGCATATTCGGAAAATGGAGCGGGGCAGGTACAGGCTTATCATCGACTTAAAGCCTGCTCTGGACGAGAAAACGCTTGACAGCAGGCTTCAGAGGGATTTTTCCGAAAATGCAAACAGGGATTTTATAAACAGTCTGGGAAAGCTTCTTCCCGCAAAGCTCATTCCCGTTATTGTAAAGCTTTCGGGAATTCCTTCAGAAAAAAAGGTAAATCAGATATCAAAAAAAGAGCGGACGGAGCTTCTTCATCTGCTGAAAAATCTGACGGTGACTATAAAGGACTTTCGCTCCATTGACGAGGCTATCGTTACGGGGGGCGGTGTGAATGTCAGCGAGATAAATCCAAAAACTATGGAGTCAAAGCTGATCCCGGGGCTTTATTTTGCGGGTGAGGTCATTGATGTTGACGCTTATACGGGTGGATTTAATTTACAGATAGCCTTCTCTACGGGCTATGCAGCAGGAATAAATATGTAAATCAAAAAACTCCGCCGAAATACGGCTTCAAAGGCTGTATTTCGGCGGAGTTTTATTTATTTGAAATTCAGTGACGCTACGGAGTCCTTGAAGATTATCTTTCCCTTGACCTGTATCATTCCTATCTGCTCGGAGGGGGTCTTTATCTTTGAAAGCAGGGCGTCTACGGCAATGGCGGACATCTTTTCCGTATTTACCTCGAAGGTGGTGATGTTCGGAACGGTGATGCTGCTGTACACGGAATTGTCAAAGCCCGTTACGGAAATATCATCGGGGACACGATATCCCTTTTCCGATAGCAGGGACATCAGTCTGCTTGCAGTCTCGTCGCAGTTGCAGACAAAGGCGGTGGGCATTACGATAGGCAGCTCAAGGGGGATAAATTCGCCTGTTTCGGTATTTCTGTCGCTTATGAGATAGTAGTCCGAAAGGCGGATATTATGCTCGATAAGGGATTTGGCATAGCCTAAATATCTGTCCTGGATACTGCTGGTGGCGTGGATATTGCCCACAAAGGCTATCTCGCGGTGGCCGTTGTCGATAAGGTAATTGGTCAGCTCGTATGCCGCATAGAAGCTGTCCCCCACCACGCAGCTCTCGGCGGTGAGCTGATTGTAGAAATCAAGGAAAACTACCGGTATCTTGGTGTTCATAACGGCGTTTATATATTTGTCGGATATCTGTCCCAGGATAATGATCCCGTCCACCCTCTGATGGAAGAAAATATCGGGGAGCAGCGCTTTTTCCTCATTGCCCGAGGTGAGAGTGTGGAAAAATGCGTAATGCTTCTTCTGCTGGAGAGCGGTGGAAATGCCCCGCATAAATTTGAAGTAAAAGGAGTTTTCCGACATATACCGCTCGGCTACGATGATACCGATATTTCCGCTGAGGGTCTTTTTCTTCTTTGCTTCAGTGCCGTATTTATAGCCCATTATCTCGGCGGTCCTGAGTATTTTCTGCCTCAGCTCGCCGCTTACGCCGCTTTGTCCCGAAAACGCCTTCGATACCGATACGACGCTTATCCCGAGCTTTGCCGCTATATCACGCATAGTAACGCTTTTTGCCAAGTTTTTCACCTCCCGTGCGCTGTCTGAAAGTAAATTTACAGACTAATTTTAGCACATTTCCCCGAACTTTTCAAGCTATATTTTTAGCTTAATTTAGTAAACGCATTTCAGGCTAAAAAGTGCTGTATTTTATGTCTTGTTAGCTTATTATCAAAGCTAATTTAGTTTGCATTTCTTAATATTATATGAGCATTGTATTTCGTAAATATATATTTATCACGTGCAATCGTTTTCTTATTATGTCAGAAATTTGCGTTTTGCAAAAATATGTTAATCAATTTGAGCATAACGAACAAATGATACGTATCAAATTTGTCAACGTCAACAAAGATTTGTGATAGTATTCTGAAATTTGTGAAAAATTTACAAAGCTAACAAAATCCTACTGTGTGAAATGCCGCTATTTAGTTTTTTGCTTGACTTATGAGCGAAAACAACTATAATGAAACTATCGCAGAAAACCACAGGCAATGAATAACACACAATGCTAAATTTTTAATGGAGGTCATTAAAATGAACACAAAGTTTAAGAGAACTGCGGCTATGTGCGCCGCACTTGTAATGGCAGGTACAGTTCTTACCGCTTGCGGAGGTTCTTCCGAGGGCGGCTCTGCATCCACCGACGCTCCTGCAGGCGAGACAACCGCTGCTGCAGCAGGAGATACAGCTGCTGCCGATAACGGCGAAGCTGCTCCCGCAGGCGAGTCTTCTTCCGAGCTGAGCGGCACCATCAAGGTTCTTCACCACCGTACCGACAGAGACCAGGACGGCACAATGGCTAAGCTCACCGAGGGCTTCAACGCTCTTTATCCCAATGTTAAGGTAGAGTATCAGTCCTTCACCAACTATGCTGACGATATCGCTACAATGATGCAGTCCGACAACTACGGCGACGTTGTTATGACCCCTCAGGCTCTCAAGCAGGCTGATCTTCCTAACTTCTTCGCTCCCTTCGGTTCCTATGACGAGCTTTCTCAGAAGTACTACTGGCTGGAAAACTACAGCGTTGACGGACAGGTTTATGCGCTTCCTACAGGCGGTACAGCTTCCGGTATCCTCTACAACAAGAAGGTATGGGCTGACGCAGGTATCACAGCTCTTCCCACAACTACTGAGGAATTCCTCACCTGCCTCAAGCAGATCGAGCAGAACACCGACGCTATCCCCTACTACACCAACTACAATGCAAGCTGGTGCATCACTCAGTGGCAGTCTCTCGTAGTAGGCGCTTCCGGTGATCCCGATTACAACACCAAGCTCCTTACCGACAGAACAGACCTCTTCTCCGCAGGCAGCCCCTATGACGCTGTTTACGGCACACTCTTTGACATCTACGCAGATCCAACACTCCACGAGGAAGATCCCATGACAACCGACTGGGAAGGCTGCAAGCCCGCATTTGCACAGGGCAAGATCGCTACAATGGTTCTCGGTTCCTGGGCTATCAGCCAGTTCCAGGAGGCTGCTGTTCAGGTAGGCGCAGATCCTGCTGACGTTGGATATATGCCTTTCCCCAACAGCATTGACGGCAAGATCTATTCCGTTTCCTCCAACGACTACATGATGAGCGTTAACAAGAACTCCGCTAACCTTGACGCTGCTATGGCTTACGCAAGATGGTTCTGCACAGATTCCGGCTTCGCTCAGAACGAGGGCGAGATCTCCGGTCTCAAGGGAGCTGCAATGCCTGAGACCCTTTCCTCCTTCGACGAGCTTGGCGTACAGCTCTTCGTTGAGAACCCCACTCCCGCTGACCTCATCGGCAAGTGGGACGAGATAGCTAAGGCTTCTGAGGTTGATCCTTGGGGCGACGCTTCCACAAACTACAAGTTCAGAATGGCTGAGGCTGCATTCGACGGCAAGGGCAGAGAGGAATATGACAAGATCGCTGCTGACGTTAACGCTGCCTGGGCTGCTTCCAGAGATGAAATTCTCGGCTAATTTATAATCCACGCTTCCTTCTTTAAATTTTTCTTTCTCTCCGATACTGTATTCTTCTGCGGTGCATCTTCACACCGCAGAATGATACGGTATATTCATACCCGAGGGTATGCTGTACGCTTAAACACGAAAATAACCCGAAAACGAGGGATATGCTTTGACTAATAAAACCATGAAAATGGAGCAGCTGACAAGACCCAAGCTTTCCAAATCTTATGTTGAAAAGATGGTCACAGTTTGTCTTTTCCTGCTTATTCCCACACTTCTGCTTGTCGTATTCACCTATATTCCCGCTGCTGAAATGGTAAAGTTCAGCTTTGAGGAAAGAGACCAGTTCGGTGTAAACGTCAAGTTTGTGGGTCTTGAGAATTACAAGACAGTTTTTTCGACGCCTGAGTATTTCGCTGCTTTCAAAAACAGTATTTACTACCTTGTAGGTTCATTTACCCAGCTTGCACTCGCTCTTTTTATTGCCACTATCCTCTGCTCCAAAATCAGATTTGCAAATTTCTTTAAGGGAGTCGTTTTCTTCCCTTATATGATCAATACCGTTGCGGTCGCTCTTATATTCCGCAGATTTTTCCAAAAGGGCGACGGCATAACCAATACCGACGGAACTCTCAATTCCATCATTGCTCTGTTCGGAGGAGACCCGGTAAAATTCCTCTCCACCGAGGGGCTTGTCAACATCTGCCTCGTGTTCGTTTCCATATGGAGATATATCGGCTTTGATATCGTAATGTTCATAGGCGCGATACAGTCTATCTCCCCCGATATTTACGAAGCCGCAGATCTTGACGGTGCAAACCGCTTCCAGGTATTCAGGTACATAATCGCTCCCGGTATCAGACCCATTATCCTTCTTCAGATGATACTTGCAGTCAAGGGTGCCATCAGTGTTTACGAAATTCCCTTTATCATCACAGGCGGACGCTTCGGTTCAAGCACATTCGTTATCCAGACAACGGAAACGGCGTTCAAGTTCCAGAAGGTCGGGCTTGCCTCGGCGATGGCTGTGGTGCTGTTCCTGATAATCGTCATCGTCACGGTGATACAAAAACTGGTTCTCAAGGAGGAAAAGTAAAATGGCTGAAGCAGCGATCAAAACGGGCAGCAATAATTTTGTACCCAAGCTTTTTACCTTCCTGAAATACACAATTCTCGTCATTGCCTGCCTTGTGGTCTTCATTCCTCTTGTAGTAGTGTTCTTAGGTTCTTTTAAAAACAATACGGAGTTCCTTTCTTCCAACGTTTTTGCGCTTCCTACAAAGTTCGAATGGTCAAACTACAAGACCGCGTTCATTGACGGCAAGGTCCTTTTAGGTCTGAAAAACACAGCGATCATCATCGTTATCTCCTGTACGGGAACAATAATTATCGGTACAATGACAGCCTATGTTCTTCAGCGCTTCAAGACCGTTCTGGGAAAGGTCCTCAAAGCAGCGTTCCTGCTTGCCACCCTTTTCCCCTCTATCTCAATGCAGGTAACGGTTTACCGCATTATGAACAGCTTCCACCTTGTGGGCACCATGGCTGCTCCCATTATCCTCTACATAGGAACGGATATTGTTTCCATTTACATCTTTATGCAGTTTCTGGATAACATCTCCTATTCTCTCGACGAGAGCGCCATTATCGACGGAGCAAACTACTTTACGGTATTTTTCAAGATAATCCTTCCCCTGCTTCGTCCCGCGATCGCAACAGTTCTTATCATCAAGGTCATCAGCATTTACAACGACTTCTATACTCCTCAGCTTTATATGCCCAGCGAAGAGCTGTCGGTGGTCTCCACATCGCTCTACCGCTTCATGGGTCCCTACGGAGCTAAATGGGAGATAATCTTTGCAGGTATCGTTATCTGTATCATTCCTGCGCTCATCATCTTCCTCACACTCCAGAAGCAGATATATGCAGGTCTTGTAAACGGCTCTGTAAAGGAATAACTTCAATAACAAAGAACTATCCCGTCAGGCTCAAATGGGTCTGACGGGAATTTTGTATTATTTGTATCTCATACAGAAGCATGATTATACTAATAACCAATTGTTCTATGGATAAAGACGGTGGATAGAATACGACAA
>NZ_JBJERV010000017.1:0-17123 GCF_051882455.1 Huintestinicola sp.
CCTTGCCCTGAAGGTCCTTGCCCTCTTCGATGTACTTTCTTGTAGCCTCCTGGAAAACGAGCTGGCACTCGGTGTTAACGTTGATCTTAGCAACGCCGAGGGAAATAGCCTTCTTTATCATCTCGTCGGGGATACCTGTGCCGCCGTGGAGAACGAGGGGCATATCACCTGTCTTAGCCTTGATGGACTCGAGAACGTCGAAGCGGAGACCGGGCCAGTTCTCGGGATACTTGCCGTGAATGTTGCCGATACCTGCAGCGAGCATAGTAACGCCCAGATCTGCAACAGCCTTGCACTCGTCGGGATCGGCGCATTCGCCCATGCCGACAACGCCGTCCTCTTCGCCGCCGATGGAACCAACCTCAGCCTCAAGGGAGAGACCGAGAACGTCGCAGGTGTTAACAAGAGCGGTAGTCTTTGCAATGTTCTCGTCAATGGGGTAGTGAGAACCGTCAAACATAATGGAAGAGAAGCCTGCATTGATGCAAGCCTTAGCGCCCTCGAAGGAGCCGTGGTCGAGATGAAGAGCAACGGGAACGGTGATGTTAAGGGAATCGAGCATACCGTTTACCATACCAACGATGGTCTTGTAGCCGCACATATACTTGCCTGCGCCCTCGGAAACACCGAGGATAACGGGAGACTTCTGCTCCTCAGCAGTGAGCAGGATAGCCTTAGTCCACTCGAGATTGTTGATGTTGAACTGACCAACAGCGTACTTGCCGTCGCGGGCCTTGTTAAGCATGTCCTTAGCGGAAACTAATCTTGACATTTGAATGTACCTCCATACGGTGTGCATACACGCACACTTTTAATTTTATAATTCTATTATACTCCATTTTTTCAACTTTTGCAATAGGCTGAGAGGAAAATTTACACTATTTCGGGGAAATATTTTTGACGCGACAAAAAACGTGCATAAAACAAGAGCTGCCGCAGCAGCCCTTGAAATAATGTGTATTTTAAGAAAGTCTCGAACCGTTGGGAATATCCTTGTCCACGAAAATAACTCTTGCGTCCTCGCCCACGCTTGCCGCAACGATCATACCGTTGGACTCAACGCCGCAAAGCTTAGCGGGAGAAAGATTAGCCACAAGAATGACCTTCTTGCCGATAAGGTCCTCGGGAGCATACCATTTAGCAATGCCCGAGACTACCTGTCTCTCACCGAAGCCGTCATCAAGCATGAGCTTTAAAAGCTTCTTAGCCTTGGGTATCTTCTCGCAGCTCTTTACCTCCGCAATGCGCAGGTCAGCCTTGAAGAAATCGTCAATTCCGATAATGTCCGCAAGCGGCTCAAGGTTAGCCCCGTCCTTGTCCTGCTCCGCCTTAGCCTTTTCAGCCTGAGCAGTGATAAGAGCGTTAAGCTCCTCGATCTCCTTGTCAACATCAATTCTGGGGAAGATGATGTCTCCCTTGTGAACGGTGATGTTCTGAGGAAGAACGCCGAATTTGCCTGCATTCTCATAGCTTACATCATCTGCACTTGCACCTATCTGCTCCCATACCTTAGGCATAGTTGAGGGCATGAACGCGCTGAGAAGCGACGTGGAAATTCTGATAGCCTCAAGGAGATCATAAAGCACAGCCGCAAGTCTGGGCTTGTTAGCCTCGTCCTTAGCAAGCACCCAGGGAGCAGTCTCGTCAATATACTTGTTCGCGCGGGAAATAACTTTAAATATCTCCGCAAGAGCAATGTTCAGCGTGGTGTTGTCAATGCACTCGTCAACAATGCCCCTGAGAGCCTTCGCCATATTTATAAGCTCGTCGTCCATGGGGTCGGACATCTTCTCCTCGGGGAGAGTGCCGTCAAAATACTTGATGACCATAGCCACGGTTCTGGATACAAGGTTTCCCAGGTCATTAGCCAGGTCGGAATTTATGCGGTTTATCATTATCTCGTTGGAGAATGAGCTGTCAGCGCCCAGAGCCATTTCGCGGAGAATATGGTATCTGATCGAATCTGCACCGTATCTCTCTCCTAAAACCAGGGGGTCAACCACATTTCCCAGGGACTTTGACATCTTCTGACCGTTGAAGGTTATCCAGCCGTGAACAGCCAGGTGCTTGGGCAGAGGAAGCTCCAGCGCCATAAGCATAGCAGGCCAGATAATGGCATGGAAACGCATAATGTCCTTAGCCACCATATGAACGTCCGCAGGCCAGAACTTCTCAAAATCGCTGTACTGCTCATTCTCGTAGCCCAGAGCGGAGATATAGTTGGAAAGAGCGTCTATCCATACATAAACCACGTGACCCTCGTCAAAGGTAACGGGAATGCCCCACTTAAAGCTTGTCCTTGAAACGCAAAGGTCCTCAAGACCGGGCTTGATGAAGTTGTTGACAAGCTCCACAGCTCTTGTCTTGGGCTGTAAATAATCTGTCTCGGTGAGGAGCTTTTCGATCCTGTCCGCAAAGGGGGACATTTTGAAGAAATAAGCCTCCTCCTTGGCTTCAACGACCTCTCTGTGACACTCGGGGCACTTGCCCTCCTCGTCCAGCTGGGACTCAGTCCAGAAGCTCTCGCAGGGAGTGCAGTACTTGCCCTTGTATTCGCCCTTGTAGATATATCCCTTGTCATACAGCGCCTTGAAGATGGTCTGTACGGTCTTAACGTGATAATCGTCGGTGGTACGGATATAGCGGTCATAGCTTATATTCATATAAGACCAGAGATTTTTGAAAACAGCCACTATCTCGTCAACGTACTGCTTGGGAGTAACGCCCTTTTCGGCAGCCTTCTGCTCTATCTTCTGACCATGCTCGTCCGTTCCGGTGAGAAACATCACGTCATATCCCTGCATTCGTCTGTAACGGGCGATGGAGTCGCAGGCAACTGTAGTATAGCAGTGACCGATATGGGGATTGCCCGACGGATAATAGATAGGGGTGGTAATGTAGTAGGGTTTCTTTGACATGATAATTCCTGCCTTTCGTCATATAAAAATCATAACACTTACTATTATATACCATTATTTTGATTTTGTCACTACTTTTTTGTAAAAAATATCCCGAGGAACAGAGTGTTCCCCGGGATACGGTCAATAATTCAAGTTAACTTACTCAACTACCAGAGTATATTTCATTCCCTCGTCAGCCTTGAAAGTAAATCTTCCGTACTTGTCGAGAGTGCCGGATATTATCTCGGTCTTAGTGCTCTTTCTTCCTGCATAGACAGTGAAATCTCTGCCCGCATACTCGGCGCCAAGGTCGATAACGATAACTCCGCGCTTAACATCGGAATTTACCTTTATTATGTTCATCTCAGCGTCGTAGGAGAAAACATAGGAATGTCTCCAAGCATTGGATATAAGAGCTATAGTCTCATTCTGAACAGCCTTTACATAAACCGCAGAAGCAGGCATTGTAAAGCTGCCCTTTTCGGTCATCTTAGCCACCTGTCTGCCGTTTGCGGCGGTAACTATAATGTCATAGCCAAAGCCTGCGATAACATTTACAGTCTGTCCCGCAGCAGCATAGGACTTGTCGGCAACCACATCTCCGCTTGTGATAACGGGATAGTAAACTACCTTTTCGGGCTCGGGCTCAGGCTCGGGCTCCACGGTTACGGTGTCCCTGTAAGCGATAGCATAGCTTGAGAACCTGTCTGTCATAAAGCTTGCCTTGCCCGTAGCGGGGTCGAATGTGCATTCAAGAATGTCGACAGCACCTTCATGAACGCGGATAATGAAGTATTTGCGCGCCACATTTTCGTCTTTATTGATAAGGTCTTCGGGCATTTCAAATGTGATAGTGACAGGTGCATTTGTTTCATGGATAGCAGTCTCCAGCTCGCCTATCTTCTTAACGAGAACGATGTCAAGGAACATTCCCACAGTCATATTCTCAGAAAGCGCGGACTCTATAAGAGCCTTGTCCTCGGCGGAAACGGTGCTGTCAGCATTCTGAACGTTCAGGATAATGTGAAGGTCCTCGCCTGCTTCGATAAGAGCCTGTTCCTCGGGAGTGATCTCCACAGCATTCTTGAGCTCTTCGCCGTCAACGCCTGCGCCGCCCACATTGTCCTCGTTGTCAACAATGATATCGCCCTCGTCTGCCTCGGGAACAAAGCCGGGGTCAGGCTCGCCGCACACCGTGCATTCGCCGTCCTCAAAATTATGACCGAGAGCGGGAACGACCTCCTGTGCCACAATAACATCATCACAAACCGAGCAGTGGCTGCCCTCTGTAAGACCTGTTTCTGTGCAGGTGGCAGGAACAGCGGGGTCAATTACCTCTGTGTGACCTGCTGCAGGGATAATAAGCTCCTCTTCGGTTATCTCGCTCTTGCCTTCGCTGTCAGCGAAAAGCATATCGCAGACTGTGCAGGTATAAAATTCCTCTTTGCCGTTCTCGGTGCAGGTAGGTTCAACTCTGTCAATTTTTTCGAGAACGTGTCCTAAAGCGTCAATGGGTTCAAACTCGTAATAACCGCATACTGTGCAGATGTGCTTTTTCTTGCCCTCTGTGGTGCATCCGGATTCGGTCACAGTTTTCCAATCGCCGAATGTGTGAGCGCCCACCATAGTTTTCACGCCGTCAATAATTTTCCAGTGCTCATTGCTGTCAAAATCATAATACTTTACGATAGTAACGGTGTAAAAGCCATACTTGGGATAACAGCCGGGCTTTTGTGCGCAGTAGTAAACGGTATATACTCCGTCATCTGTGAATACGGGGACCTCTGAGGTAAATTCTTCATCAAGAGATGTGGAATATGTAATAGTAATATCGGGGTCATCGCATTTTACTTCTATGCTCTGAGGCTCGCCTGTGAAAACAAGGTCATCAGCGCTTATATCTATTTCATCTTCGGTGACCATATTCTGCACAACGATCTTAACGCCTTCGGAAATGGGAGAAGCGGGAGAGGAATCGGTAGCGGGAGTTCGTGACTGAATGGTATATTCCTCGCCCTCGGTGAGATCATCAAAAACAATGTTTCCGTTTTCATCGGGAGTGACCCAGGTGTTGCCGCCGTCAATGGTGTATTCGGTATTGGGCTTGGAGGGGAAGGTTATGGAATTTTCAGTAGTTTCCACATCGGAGGGGTTCAAGATATCATCAACAGTACCTGAAGGAACATTGGGGTCCTCGGGTGTCTCGGGACGGTCAGCAACTTCTATTGTAATAGGGTCACTGTCCTCTGTGTCCTCACCGTCACCCTTTTTGATAAGGGAGCTTGTCTTGCCTATCATAGAGTAAGGGTCTCCGTTGTCGTCTGTTCCCGTCATAGGGATAGTACCCTCGGGAGTGGAGGTGATGGGGTGTGTTGTCTGAGTTCCGTCGCTCTCGGTAATGGTAAGCTCATACAGGCTGTCGGGCTCAAGGTCGGTAAGCTGTTCGTTCTTGTAGTCGGTGGTAGCGCTGAGCATTTCCTTGATAAGGGCTTTAAGCTCCTCGGCAGAGCCGATGCCCACATAGCAGGAAAGGCTTACAGTCTCGCCGGGAGCGACTGTGCGGTCTTTCCAGGAAACAATAGCTCCGCTGTCTCCGCTGTATGGGTTCTCGGGAACGGTAGAGTTGAATATATTATCATCTGAATAAACAGCACTAAAACCGCCATACCAGAAATCCGAAGCATTTGCTCCCTTGGCACCGTTCATGATCAAGCCAAAGCCTGCAAAAACAGTATTTCCGCTTTCGTCGGTCATACTGTCGGAAGCGTATGTTGATTCCATAAGGAAACCTGTTTCCTGACCGTCCTTGGTCTTGTCGAGCTTGGAAATAGGAGCGCTGTCACAGCCTCCTATCTGAACATCCGAGCCGAAGCCGAAGTCAAATGAGATGGACGCATCTGAGGTGTTGGTAACTTCATATACCATTTGCAGGAGCTTGCCGTCGCTGACAAATTTAGGGTTGAACTTTACTCCAAGACCGCAGTCCTCCGAGATCAGACTGTTACCCTCTTGAGTTGGCAAAACAGACGAACCTGTTTTCAAATCGGGATAATAACATTTTTCGCCTATGCGCAGAACGCTTCTGAAGCCCTTATCCCTGTAACAAACCATTTTCCAATCGTTGTTAAAAACGCCCCTAAGATTTACGCTGCTGTTTTCAACAGAAGAACCACTATTGCTGGATCCGTTCAAAATGGTATATGCCATTAAACCGTTGCTGTCCGTGATATAACCCTCCGGAGCTTCAAGCGCACTCGCCTCAATAACATAAGGACTTTCCGTACCCCAATCGAGAGGTACATAGGAAATCAAAGAAAATGCCATAGCTGCCGCCGAAACGCCTGCCAGCACCCTCTTAAATCCTGAAATTTTCATGAAAAAATTTCCTCCTTTTATTTTATCGGGATAATCCCCGATTTTTATACATATAGTATTATATACCGAGAAAGGCGCCAAAAGAGCGCCATTTTTTATTGTTTTTCGATAAAAATATAAAATTTTACAAAAAAGTTACGTTTAATCAATATCTAAAGCCGCCGATAAAAAGCTATCCGCTTATGTCCTTCATATAATTTTGAATAATGTACATATAAATTTAAACCAATCCGAGAAAAAATCCGATATAATAAACATAACAAAACTATCGGAGGTGCGCTATGATAACAAAAGAATTTCAGAACATCAGCCTGTCGGGACTGGGAATGGGCAATATGCGCCTGCCCATAATACAGGGCGGCTCGGACGGGGATATCGACCTTGAAAGAGGAACGGAGATAATCGACAAAGCAATGTCCGAGGGCATAAACTATTACGATACCGCCTATATCTACCACGGCGGCAAGTCCGAGGAATTTCTCCGCGAAGTGCTGGTAAAGCGCTATCCCCGCGACAGCTTCTATATCGCCGACAAATTTTTCATACACGCAAACCCCGACTATAAAGCCGTTTTTGAGGAACAGCTCACCCGCCTTGGCACCGACCATATCGACTTCTACCTTATCCACAGCGTCACCGACAACACCGCCGAGACCTACATAAAAAGCGGCTGTATCGAGTATTTCGAGGAGCAGAAAAGGCTCGGCAGAATAAAATATCTGGGCTTTTCATCTCATTCAAGCCCCGAAAAGCTGAAAGAATTTGCGGCATACCGTGACTGGGACTTTGCCCAGATACAGCTTAATTACTTTGACTGGCTCTATGGCTCCGCAAAGGCTGAATACGAAGCGCTCCGGGAAAAAAATATCCCCATCATAGTAATGGAACCCGTCCGCGGCGGCAGACTGGCAAGCCTCACTCCCGAAGCGGAGGAAATGTTAAAAAGCGCCTGCCCCGAAAATACGACAGCCTCCTGGGCATTCCGTTTTCTTATGCGCCTTGAGGGTATCAAGGTGATACTCAGCGGAATGTCGGATAATGAGCAGATGCGGGATAATCTTAACACATTCTCAGCAAACAACGCCCTCACAGACGATGAGGAAAAGCTGCTTTTCAAAGCCTGCGAAATATTCCGAAGCGCCGTAAGGGTGCCCTGTACCGCCTGCCGCTACTGCTGCGGCGGCTGTCCCGCCGAGATAAATATCCCCGAGGTCTTAGCCCTCTACAACCGCTATAAAATAGACGGAGAATGGGCGCTTGAGGATATGGATAAGCTTGATACCAAGGGCAAGCCCAAAGACTGCATAAGCTGTGCCGCCTGCGAGAGCCACTGTCCCCAGGGAATAGCCATAAGCAAAATTATGGAAGAGCTTGCGGAGAAAACATCGAGATGATAAGCTTTAATTTGACCTTTTCCCCGGAAGATAAAGCCCTTGCCGACCTTGTGAGCCGCACTCTCGGGGATAAAATGAACTGTATAGCCGCCTTTTTCGGACTTGAGGACATTGACCATTGTCAGAAAATTATAATTTACTCCACCGCAGAAGAATATAAAGCCCACACCGAAAAATTCACCGAATATTACAGCTGGATGATAGGCGATACCTACGACGGCAATATAAACCTCCTCTCCCTCGAGCGCTGCAGAGAAGCACAGGGACACGAAAATATGACCGAGAGTGATTACGAAAAGCTTATCCTCCACGAGTTCACCCACATCTGCCAGCAGCAGATAAACCCCAATGCAGAGGGAGTAATATGGTTCTGGGAAGCCCTTGCCCAAAATCTTTCGGGACAGACAAATGAGGATATAGAGCTAAGCTGCACCCCGGAGGAGCTTTCGGAAAATTACATAAACCTTTACGGCAATTATGCCATAAGCTGTAAGCTTGGCAGATATATGCTGCAAAACTACCCCCGCGAGAGAATAATGGAATATGTAAGATACCCCGAAAAGCTTGTCAACGACACTCCCGGAATACTGAGCGATGCCCGTGATTTGGAAAGGACATAAAGATGGATATCGAAACACAGTTCAATAAAATAGCCCGTGAATACGACGGGAACCGCCGAAAATTCATACCCTGCTTTGATGATTTCTACATCAGCTCCACCGATTTCATAGCCGCAAATACACCCGAGCCGAAGTCAGTCCTTGACCTTGGCGCAGGAACAGGACTTCTTACCTCATTCTGGTATAAGCACTTTCCCGATGCGCGCTATGTCCTTACGGATATAGCCGAGGAAATGCTTGACGTGGCACGAAAGCGTTTCTCGGGCTGCGAAAACGTAAGCTTTGAGGTATCCGACTATACGGCAGACCTTCCCCGTCAGGATTTTGACGCAGTGATATCCGCCCTGTCCATACATCACCTTACAGACGAGGATAAGCAGAAGCTATTCCTGCGCATATACGAAAAGCTCCCCGAAGGCGGCATATTTGTAAATTACGACCAGTTCTGCGCCGAAGACCACACCACAGATACGTGGTATAATTCCTATTGGGAAAAGGGGCTTTACACAAGCGGACTGACGGAAACCGATATCGCCCTCTGGAAAGAGCGCCGAAAGCTTGATAAGGAATGTTCCGCGGAGCAGGAGATAAAAATGCTCAGAAACAGCGGCTTTAAGTCGGTAAGCTGTATCTATTCAAGCCGGAAATTCTCTGTCATCACCGCATTAAAATGAGAAAAGCCGCACCGAAAAAGTGCGGCTTTTCTCATGAGTCTGTCGAAAAAGGAACGACAATTATATAATATGCACAAACCAATGCAGGAATTGCTTTGTCAAAAACGTTCCACCGGAACGTTTTTGAGGGTAAGTATGTTTGAGCGCTATAAAAGGGGAGGCGGTCGTGTACGCCTCCCCTCGAAATGCTGTCGCATTTCTCACCCCTTGCTCCGTTTTGGAAGGATAAAAGGAGGTTTCGCCCTCTGCGGAGGGCGACCAAAGGGCGCCGCCCTTTGGAAACCTGCAAGCCTTTGAAAAGGCTTGAGCGAAACTTTTAGTGTTGTGTTTATTTGTGCAACTTTTTTCATTTAACTGCTTTTCTCATTTTCTCCTATACCCGCCGGGAGTCAGCCCCGTCCGCCTTTTAAAAAGGCGCATAAAACAAACATCGTTCTCATAACCGCATAAAGCGGCAATTTCCTTCACCGTAAGGGAAGAGTTTTTCAGATAATACTCCGCCGCCTTTATCCTTGCCGAAAGCAGGTCCTCATAGCAGCTTACCCCGAAGCGCTCCCTGTAAAGCTGCTGAAAATGAGAAGGACTGAGATTTACCTTTTCGGCAAGCTCCGCCACAGAACCGAAGCTGCCCGCATTGCTGTAAAGCTCAGCCCTCAGCCCGTCCAGAGCAGGACCGTGTACCATAGGTAGCGGCAGCTTTTTTCCGTTTTCCGAGCAGTCGGCAATTTTGAGGATAAGCATTTTTATCAGCATATCCATATACTGCTCCTTGTGGGGGGAACCGCTCATTTCCTCCCTGCCTATCATACGCAGGAGCTCCTCCGCCTCGCTGTCGTCCGAAAGGGGGATCACCCTGTTCACAGCAATGCCCGCACCCTCCAGAAACTCCTCCTCACCGGAACATTCCAGATGAAGAAAATGATTGACATACATCTCCCCCGCAGCGCAGTAATGCTGGGGCGAGCCCTTCTTGTAAAGCAGTACGCTCCGCGGAGGAGCGATGACCTCCCCCTCCTCTGAAAATACCCTTGCCGCAGTTTTGAAAAATAACAGCAGATCGTCCCCCGAGCCATTGGGACGGTCAATATCAAATTCCTTTTCGTGTCGGTAATTCATACCCATTGCGTGAAATATCATCATATCCGTTCACCTTTAATCGTAGGATCTGTCAGTATAATAATATAATACGTCATTGCAATTTTCCTGTCAAGATGGGATAATGATATTAACGGAAATTTCGGCAAAAAAATCAACGAAAGGACGAACTGCAATGAAAAAAATATCAATGCTCATCAACGCACAGGACAAAATATCCCACATAAATCCCGAGATATACGGACATTTCTCCGAGCATCTTGGCAGATGTATCTACAGCGGCATTTACGTGGGGGAAGACTCCTCCATACCCAACACCGACGGCATCAGAAACGATATCATCGAAGCCTTTCGGAACATAAAGCTGCCCGTACTCCGCTGGCCCGGTGGCTGCTTTGCGGACGAATACCACTGGCAGGACGGTATCGGCGAAAAATCAAAGCGCAAGAAAATGGTCAACACCAACTGGGGCGGCGTGACCGAGGATAATTCCTTCGGCACCCACGAATTTATGCGTTTCTGCGAGCTTGTAGGCTGTGAGCCGTACATTTCGGGAAATGTGGGCAGCGGTACAGTCCGGGAGCTTTCGGAGTGGGTGGAATATCTCACCTTTGACGGCATATCACCAATGGCAGACCTCAGAAAGCAGAACGGCAGAGAGAAGCCCTGGAAGCTCAAGTACCTGGGCATAGGCAATGAAAACTGGGGCTGCGGCGGAAATATGCGCTCCGATTATTACATAGACGAATACCGCCGTTTCCAGAGCTTCTGCAAGAACTACTCGGGCAACGAGCTTTATAAAATAGCCTGCGGACCCAACTCGGGGGACTACAGCTGGACCGAGGCGATAATGAAAAATCTGAACAAGTATCAGACAAAGGGCATATCCCTCCACTACTACACCGTACCCACAGGCGTATGGGAGAAAAAGGGCAGCGCCCGTGAATTTGACTCCGAGCTTTACTACAGCACCATCGCCAAGACCCTCTATATGGATACCCTTCTCACCCGCCACACCGAGATAATGAACCGCTATGACCCCGATAACGATATCGGACTTATCGTAGACGAGTGGGGCTGCTGGTACGACGTGGAGGAGGGAACAGATCCCGGCTTCCTCTATCAGCAGAACACCATGCGCGACGCTATCGTAGCCGCCTGCAATCTGAACATCTTCAACAGACACAGCAGGCGTGTGACCATGGCAAACCTTGCCCAGGCGGTAAACGTGCTCCAGGCGCTTATCCTCACCGAGGGCGAGAAAATGATAAAGACCCCCACCTACCACGTTTTCGACCTCTTCAAGGAGCACCAGGACGGCGAGCTTGTCTACTGCTTCAGCACGAACGAGTATGCAGGGGATAAGGAAAAGATACCTCTCCTCTCAAGCTCCGCCTCGGTCAAGGACGGCGTAATGACCCTTACCCTTGCAAACTGCTCCCTTGAGGACAGCGCCGAAGTGTCCTGCGATATCAGAGGCTTTGAAGGAAGCGAAGCCTCCGCGCGTATCCTTTCCGGCGAGGTACACAGCTATAACGACTTTGACGCCCCCGAGCGCGTTACTCCCGCCGCATATCCCGTCAAGCTTGAAAACGGCGTTCTCACCGCAGAGCTTCCTGCCTGCTCGGTAGTGAGCGTAACAATAAAATGAGCCGCCCCTTCTGCAAAAGGTGTTTTTTCGCGGAGCTTGACCCGGGGGGAATATATAAGGAGATATCCGAGCTTATAGCCGCTCTCCCCGAGGAAAAGCGCACCCATGAGGAGGAATACCGCCGCAGACTTAAAATATGCGGCGAATGTGACTCCTTAGGTGAAGGCACCTGCGGGAAATGCGGCTGCTTTGTGGAGCTGAGAGCCGCAAAAAAGGATATGCACTGTCCAAGCGAAAAACATTACTGGTAATACAACAAAAACAGCGTCCGCCCCTAAAAAGCGAACGCTGTTTTGCATTTTTCAGTCCACAACAAGGGCAGCCGAAGCATAAGCCGTAAGGTCTGCCGTTCTCGTCAAATTCGGCAGTATATCGCACATGAACCGGACAAAGCTTTGCATTTCAGCCCTGCTTTTTTCTTGCCTTGTCCATGTACATGAGCTTGTCGGATTTTTTGAGTATCTCCTTGAAATCGCCTGTTTCCTCGGGAGCGGCTCTGTAAATTCCCACGCTGGCGGAAACGGTGTAGGGCTTGCCCGATGAAGCGGTGTAGCTTTCCAGATATTTAGCTATATCGCCCTTTATATCACTCGTACATTCGCCGTTTATCACAGCTATCATCTCATCGCCGCCAAATCTGGCGCATACCGCCTCTTCGGGGCAGCACGCCTTCAGGGCAAGAGCCACCGCGCGTATAGCCACATCGCCCTCGCCGTGACCGTAGGTGTCGTTTATATTCTTGAGGCCGTCCAGGTCGGCAAGTATCACCGTCAGACCCTCAGTGCCCTCCTCAAGGAGCCTGTCATATTCCTTGATAAATCCGCTTCTGTTGTAAAGTCCCGTCAGTGCGTCGGACTTGTACATTTCCTCGATACGGGTGTTAAGATAATGCTGATAGCGCATATTGCGGTAGCTGCCGATGGCAGTGCTCATAGCGTTGATGGTCTGGGGCATCTTGGTGTAATTTGCCATATCAAAATTGTTGAAGTGGAAGCATACAAATCCCAGGGGATTTTCCAGGAAATTCAGAGCGAAGAATATAAGAGGGACCTTTTTCCTGATTATTGCCTCTATTCCCGCGAACATCTCCGAAGCATTGAAATAATAGGGCTCAAAAGGGTTTGAATAGTCGGTGTTAAAGAGCATAAAAAGCTTTTCCTCGGAGAAGTCCTTTGTGCTGACGGAAAGGGGATTTATCGTCTCGTCAATGCATTCGGGCTTGAGTACGCATACCATATTATAAAAGTACTGATTATTGTCAAATTTCTTTGCCACTTCTTCAATGCTCCGGCACATCTGTATACGGGTAGAGATGTTGTTGATGGCATAGCTGTCCTCCTGGAAGCGGAAGAAGCGGTCATTCACATCGTTGAGATAGAGGGAAGTGTTTATAGGCTCGGCGCAGTGGCAGCCGCAGGACTCGGAGATTATCACTCTGGGGGTTATAAGCTCCCTCACGGAGCCGTCAGAGCCTGCGAATATCCTGTCAAGAACATTTGCGGTCTCCCTTGCCATATCCTCAAAGCTGCAAAGGCAGGAGGTTATCTTCGGAACGGAAAATTTTATCGCCTCAATGCCGTCAAAGCCCGTAACGATAATGTCCTCGGGAACTCGTATATTATGAGCGGCAAGAACGCCGCATACGGTTATTGCCATAGTGTCGTTGGCGCAGATGAACGCCTTGGGGAGCCTGTTTTCCTCAATAAGCCTGTTAACTGCCTTTTCGGTGGGAACAGACCAGAAATCGCCGTAGCTCACCATATCCTCGGAAAAAGCTATGCCCTTTTTCTCCACCTCGCGCTTAAATACCTCAATGCGTTTTTCGGAGAAATCGTTTCCCTTCATTCCCGCCATCATATGCAGGTCGGTAACGCCGTGGTATTCCATAACGTGGCGTATAACAAGAGCAAAGCCCTCTTCATAGTCAAATTCCAGACTGCGGTCATTGGGCTCGATACCCCCCGCAAAGATCACGGGGATATTCATCTTTTCGCATCTTGTGCGGATAGAGTCGATGATGTCCCTGCTTTTGATCTTTTCGTCCATAATTATCACAGCGTCGGTAACATCATAGTTAATAAGGCTGAAAACCGCAGATTCGCCCTTGTCCTCGGGAGTGTTCCAGTACAGGTCGGTGCAGGTGGCATAGACAAAAAGCCGCCAGTCTCTCTCTTCGAAATATCTGCTGAGGTTCATGATATAATCATAGCTGACCTCGTCGTTTATCCGCGACAGGCACAGAGCGACCACCTTTTTGCCGTACAGCATTGTCTGAAACACCTCCTTCCGGCGAAATACATTTATGTATGAAAACGTTTATATAATTACTCATATTATACCACAGAGGTAGGAGAATTTCAACACAAAAAAACAAAATTCACCGTATTCTATAAAAAATCCCTCAGGATTTGTGAAATATGCAGATTTGAATTTCGGATGGCTGTCCGTAAAAGCTCTTCTCGGTGTAAATGATTTCATATTTCGGGGCAGCGGCACAAAAATTTTCGTTATTTTGACTATTTATTACATTATAAAGTTTTCAATATGTATAAAAATGCTTCCAAGACAATATATTTTAAAAAAATCTATTGCAATTATTATTAAAATTTGATATAATTATATCAGAAAATTTTGCGCCTGGGCGCATTCGTTAGGAGTGTATATCTGATGACAGAGCTTATTAGTGTCAATGAGGAAAGGTGTATAGGCTGCAACGCTTGTATCAGGGTCTGTCCCTCTCCCGAAGCCAACACTGTAAAGGTGCTCGAAAACGGCAAAACGGTAACTGTAATTAACAATGAAAAGTGCATTGCCTGCGGCGAATGCGTAAAGGTCTGCAAGGCTAAGGCAAGGGATTACGACGATGATACCGACAAGTTCTTCAAGGACTTAAAGGAGAGAAAGATCATAGTTATCGCCCACCCCTCCATCAAGACCGCCTTCCCCGGTACATGGCAGGCTGTCCTCAAATGGTTCAAGCAGAACGGCGCAGACGGCGTTTATGACGGCTCCTACGGTGCGGATATATGTACCTGGGGCTATGTCAGAGCCATCGAACAGGGCAACGCCAAGAACGTTATTTCCCAGCACTGCCCCGCTGTTGTCAGGTATATGGAGCTTTATCACCCCGATGAGACGAGAGATCTTTCCCCCGTTCACAGCCCCGTTTCCTGCGAGGCGATCTACATAAGAGACTTTATCAAGAAAAACTACGCTGTAGCTGTGCTCACCCCATGCCCTGCCATGAAGCTGGAGTTCGAGTCCACAGGCCATGCCGAGTACAACATCACCTTCAAGCGCCTTAAAGAGTATTTCCGCCGCAAGAAGATAGATTTCAACAAGTCCATCGAGGGCGATCAGCACTATGATTTCGACGATCAGGTACAGGGCTGCATGGGCGGTATCTTCCCCACTCCCGGAGGACTCAGATACAACCTGTCCATCAATATGCCCGATATTATCGCGGTAAGCTCGGACGGCACCAAGGTGTACAAGGAGCTTGACGAGTACTGCGAGCTGCCTTCCCACCGTCACCCCCAGGTATTCGAGGCGCTGTCCTGCAGCGGAGGCTGCGGCTGCGGCTGCGGTATCGGCAACGAGGACGACCAGACCGCCCTTGAGATAAAATCCATCATGCGCGAGGTGGAGATAGACGCGAGAGGCCGCCGAAAGACTGCGCTCAACGGCGTTGACAAGCAGTTCAAGATATTCGATGACCGTATCAATCCCAGAAGCCTGATGAGAAACTACGAGTCGGGCGGAAAGGCTGCTCCCGAGCCTTCCGACAGGGAGCTTGAGGAGGTTTACGCTAAGCTCGGTAAGACAAACGAGTATGACCGTAAGATAGACTGCGGAGCCTGCGGCTATAAGAGCTGTGCGGAGATGGCTAAGGCTATCTATGCGGGCAGAAATATCCCCGCTAACTGTATCAGATGCGCTAAGGCTTCCTCGGGAGGGGCTGCGCCTGTGACTGTGAGCCACCCTGCCGACAACGGCAAGTCTGCCGAGATAGCCGAAAAGGTAAGCGGCTTCGCTACGAACCTTCTCGCCGATATCGAGAACATATACGCCAGCCTTTACAACATCGACTCCTCCAATCAGAAGTCCGCTTCCATGTCGGGCATTGTGGTAGGTATCCTGGAAAAGGTGGTAGGCTTCTGCTCCTCGGTGGAGAGCATTGATTCCGATAATCTGCCTATGCTCGTTTCTACTCTCGAAAAGCTTCAGTCGGCGGTTTCTTCCCTTAATGAAAATATCACCGAGTGCGCTAACGGCTCGGCTACCATAAGAGAGGCTATGCAGGCTGTGGCTGATGCGACTACTCAGCTCAATGTTATGGCTCAGGATATGGTATCCTCTGTTTCCGATAAGTATTGATTTTTGCGCTTTAGTCTGACAGAAAATCAGGCGGGTTTACAGCAAATGGAAATACCGCCTTGAAAGAGGGGTATTGTCGACCCCGAATGTGTACTTCATGGGCATTTATGGCTCTTATATCCCCCGAAATGCAGGCATTATATTTATGAACTGCATTTCGGGGGATTTTTGTTCATATGCTTATATTAACAAATTGTTAAAAACGGTGTTTTTTTGCAGATTTTTATTCGGAGCATATGATTCGTCATTCTGACGAAATACATTTATTGTAAATTATGCCAAAAGCGGTTTACAATCGGGCTGGATATGAACAAAGTCGACATTTTTTGAGCGTTTTGCAGGGGCGGATATGAGAATTTTAACACTGCGGAAAAATCGGGTATGAAAAAAGGGGTCAAAAACGGGGTTTTGGGGGATATGGTAATTTATGGGAGAAAATGTTGCACAAATGTTTACTGTGTTAATTTGTAATTCATATGTATTGGGCGGCGGCGGCGGCGGGGGTCGCCCCGCGACGAGGGCGGGGGTCGCCCCGCGGCGAGACGTTCTGTAATTTATTCGGACATCCGACTGTCGGCTCGGTAACGTTACAAATATGCTGACCGATAAATCGTAAGCGAGTGACGACCCGCGGCGGCGGGGGTCGCCCCGCGGCGAGGGCGGGGGTCGCCCCGCGGCGAGACGTTCTGTAATTTATTCGGACATCCGACTGTCGGCTCGGTAACGTTACAAATATGCTGACCGATAAATCGTAAGCGGGTGACGACCCGCGGCGGCGGGGATCGCCCCGCGACGAGGGCGGGGATCGCCCCGCGGCGAGGGCGGGGGTCGCCCCGCGGCGAGGTCGCGCTGTAGGTTTGTGCGAAACTGCTGCTTTGTCTCCGCGCCTATAGATATGGCAACAGCCCGACATATCGAAATATGTCGGGGCGGATTTGTTTGTTTTGATTAAATAATTTGATTTGGTTTAACCCTGTTAGCGAGTATGCAAAGGGACAACCTAAGGGGAAGGGAGAGGCTACAAATCAAAGATTTGT
>NZ_JBJERV010000018.1:0-16847 GCF_051882455.1 Huintestinicola sp.
CTTGGCTTTCTGCGCCCTTTTTGCTGAATTAGTTCGTGGATAGTTTTTCAAACTTTTACCCTCCTGTTTTTTTGTTTATGATAAGCTTTCTGATGATATCCACGGGAATTACCGACAGCGCCATAATAAGGATAACAGCCCATTCTCTTAAATTCAGACCGTAGCACCCCAGCACCCTGCCGCCAAGATAGGTCATAATGACCTGAACAGCGGTTATCATTCCCATGACTTTAAGAAAGCCCTTGTTCGCACCGATATTGTCAAAAAGATATATCTTTTCCGTCCTTGCGTTAAAAGCGTTAAATACCGCCGCAAGGATAAAGAAGCTGAAATATCCCGTCAGAAGATATTCCGCGCCGCCGCCCTCATAGGAGCGGAAAAACCTGCCGATAAAGCCCGTTTCATTAAGAGCGCCGCTTGACGTGTCAATACCCGTCAGGAGCATTACCAGGCTTAAAACGAACACCCACGCCGCTCCCGTGATGATCTCCGTTTTCATATAGAAATTAAGGATAGGCTCCTTGCGGGATTTTGGCTTTTCGCGCATATACCGTGAAAGAGCGGGCTCGCTGCCGAAAGCCAGCGCCGCAAGAGTGTCCATTACAAGGTTCACCCAGAGTATCTGAGTGATGGACAGGGGATTATCCATTCCAAGCAATGGAGCGATAAAGGAGACCGCCACCGCCGAAACGTTTATTGTCAGCTGAAAGATGATGAATTTGCGGATAGAGTTGAAGATCGTCCTGCCGTAAAGAACAGCCTTGTCAATGGAGCTGAAATTATCGTCAAGAATAACGATATCCGAAGCCTCCTTTGCCACCTCAGTGCCGCCGCCCATAGCAAAGCCCACGTCTGCCTTTTTGAGAGCAGGTGAGTCATTCACGCCGTCACCCGTCATTCCCGCCACCAGATCAAGCTCCTGCGCGATACGCACAAGCCTTGATTTGTCCGAAGGCAGCGCTCTCGCAATGACGCGGATATCTCTGAGCCGCTCCTTTACCTCCTCATCGGAAAGCTCCGCAAGCTCATTTGAGGTAAGAGTGAGCTCCTTTTCCTCACCCGTCAGCAGTCCTGCCTCTCTGGCAATGGCGGAAGCGGTGTCAATGCGGTCGCCCGTTATCATGACCACCTGAACTCCCGCGTTTCTGACTTCCCTGATAGCTGCGGCAGATTCGGGACGGACCTCGTCTCTTATTCCGAGAATACCGAGAAGTGTAAATTCCCCATCGGGAAGCGCACCGCTGTCCTCGGAAAGAAATTCCTCTGATATAGCCAGAGCAATAACTCTTATGGCTCTTCCCGCAAGAGCGTCAATTTTCCCGTTGACGATATTCTCGTCAAAAGGTATCTTTCTGCCCTCGCCGTCAAAGCAGTGAGTGCAGCGTGAAATAAGCTTTTCGGGAGCGCCCTTTATAAGAGTGCCCCTAAATCCGCTGCCCTCAACAGATGAAGCGGAGTATTTGTTATCGCTGTTAAAGGGCAGAACGCAGAGCTTTTTGAAATTGCTTTCGGCTGAAGTCTCACCGAGAAAACTGAGAACAGCCCTCTCCGTAGCGTTTCCGCCCACAGCCTTTCCGCCGCTCATAACAGCTGTTGAATTTTCCGCAATGCACAGTGAAACCAGCCGACCGAGCCTTTCGGGCATCCTGTCAATGCTGCCGTACTCGTTCCCCGTTCCGTCAGCGAAGACCACAGCCTCAAGCCGTCCCTTTGTAATGGTGCCCGTCTTGTCGGAAAAGAGAATGTTAAGGCTGCCCGCGGTCTCAATGCCTGCAATTTTTCTTACAAGAACATTGTCCGCAAGCATTTTTCTCATATTCATAGCGGACACAATGGCTATCATAAGGGGCAGCCCCTCGGGAACAGCCATAACTATAATGATGACCGCCAGAATGAGAGCGTCCAGCAGGTCTGTGATAATTCCTGCGGCGCCTGCTGCGAAATACGCACCGAAGCTGCCTGCGGAAACTATCTTGTGTATAAGCAGCGCCGCCGCAATGGCAACACCGCCCATATAACCGAATTTAGAAATGCCCTCGGCAAGAGCGCTCAGTTTCACCTTGAGAGGGGACTCCCTGTCGTCCTCCTGTCTGAGCTCGCCCGCAATTTTGCCGTAAAGGGTCCTGTCGCCCACGACCTCAGCTGTCATAACAGCAGTGCCCGAGCAAACCACCGTTCCTCTGAATACGCGGTACGGGCAGAGCAGATCGGTCTTATCCTCGTCATCGGGCGCATTTTCGGGACGGGGCGTTTTTCTCGCTTCCTTAGACTCGCCGTTTAAAACCGACTGGTCGGTCTTAATATCGCCCTCGAAAATAATTCCGTCCGCAGGTATCCTGTCGCCTGCGCCAAGCATAATGAAGTCGCCGGAAACGATGTCGTCCGAGGGGATTTCCTTTATCTCCCTGTCTCTGTACACCCTGCACAGGATCTTCGAAGCCTCCTCCTGCAATGCACGGAAGGCGTTCTCGTTTCTGTATTCGGAGAATGTGGAGACCAGGGTGGCAATGGCGATAGCCGCAGCAATGCCCACAGGCTCATACCACTCCACCCGGGCGCTCACAAACCCCATAAGGCTCAGAATGTAAATTATCACATTGATAAGCAAAGCGGCGGAGAGGATCTTTATCATGGGGTCGCCGAAATTATCCTTCAGCTTGTCAAAAAAGCTTTCGGTTTCGGCTTCGGAGAGCCTGTTGCTCCCGAATTTCTCCCGTGACTCTGCGGCTTCCTTCTCAGACAGACCTAATATTTTCATAGCTTTTTTCCTTTCGATCATTTTAACGGATAATGCGCTCACATAATATTATGCACAATTTACATCGGGAAAACACACATATTATGTAATATATCCCCGCCAAAAAAGCAGGAATTCCCGAGGGGACGGAAATCCCTGCTTCGCATTACGGTTATGATCGAAAGAAAGAGGCTTGTACTATATTGTAATTATACGTTAACTCCGTACTGACGGCAGAGAGCGGCAAGACCGCCGTTAAAGCCGCTTCCGATGGCATTGAACTTCCATTCGCCGTTGTGTCTGTAAAGCTCGCCGACAACAACAGCAGTCTCGATGGAGAAATCCTCGCCCAGATCGTATCTTATGATCTCGGAGCTTGTAACATCGTCAACGATCCTGATGAAAGCGTTAGATACCTGACCGAAATTCTGTCTGCGCTCCTCAGCCTCGTAGATGGTAACAGTAAAGGCGATCTTAGAAACCCCTGCGGGCACCTTGGAGAGGTCAACAAGAATTTGTTCGTCATCGCCCTCGCCCTCGCCTGTGAGGTTATCGCCCTGATGGATAACAGCTTCGCTTTTGTGGGAAAGATTGCCGTAGAAAACGAAATCCTCATCGCAAGCGACCTTTCCGTTTTCACCGAGCAGGAATGCGCTGGCGTCCAGGTCGAAATCAGCGCCGTTGTCATACTGATTAACGTCCCAGCCGAGACCTACCATGATTTTTTTCAGACCGGGATTACCCTTTGTCAGATCTACCTTCTGACCCTTCTGTAAGCTTACAGGCATAATGAAACCCTCCGTGATCTTAAACATTATATTTCCGTGAGGAAAAAACTCCTCTGCGATACTTTAATAATAACACTTTCTTCTTTTTCTGTCAACGGTTTTTTGTATAAAACGGCAATATTTTATTCTATTTTAATCTTTTTCTAATGCAGACTGATAAAATTATCCCCCGAAAAACTCCCATCATTCAGCATTGCAATAATATTATAGCACTAATGTTTCAAAATGTCAATGTATAATTTGTAAATTTTACAGCACGCAGGAAAAATCATCACGTCAGAATTTTTCCGACATCGTATAAAGACGGTAAAATCGGCAAAAATAGCAAAAGAAGCAAAAAGCTTCCAAGCGAAAAAATGAAAGGATATGGTAATATGAAAAACTTTTTTAACGGCAGGCTTTCGGGAAAAAGTACGGCGGCGATAATCTGTTTCTGCCTTGCAGCGGTGGCGGCGCTGGGGATATTCTCCTACAATAAGGCGTCCGAGGAGCTTGCGGGAGAGCTTACGGGTGTAAAGGACAGTACATCTCAGACAGAGACCGCAGCCATGACCGAGCCTGCGGCAGAAGCGAACATTTCAGCGGAGAACGTGCCCATGGAGCCTTCCGAGCCTGCGGCGGCAGAGGAGACGATGATACTTGAGCAGGACGCATTCGGCATGGGAAATGAAGCCTCCCCCGAAGCGGAGCCTGTATCCGAGACCTTTACGGGAGCGGCAGTGAGACCGGTAAACGGCGATATCCTGTCAAATTATTCGGGAGGGGAGCTGGTGAAATCCAAAACTCTCAGTGTCTGGAAGACCCACGACGGCATTGACATTGCAGCAGAAACGGGCTCAGCCGTAAAATCAGCCGCATCGGGAGTAGTTACCTCAGTAAAAGATGACCCTCTTATGGGCGTGACAGTAGTTATCGACCACGGCAGCGGATATGAAGGCTATTACTGCAACCTTGCCTATGATGTGCCCGTTTCCGAGGGAGACACCGTCAGCGCAGGCACGGTCATCGGCGAGGTAGGCTCCACAGCGGAGGCTGAGATATCCGAAGAGCCCCATCTTCATTTCGGAGTAAAGAAAAACGGCTCCTGGACAGACCCTGCCGATATGCTTTCGGGCGAAGGCTCATAAGTCGGAAACCGTTTTAATAATTATTATTTCGGCTGCTGCTCCTCATCGGGGAAGCAGCCGTTTTTTGCAAGCGCAGCGTTTGAATACCGCTTGTCGCCCGTTACCTCCTTGATAATATCGGCAAAGGGCGGAAAAAATATCTCCTGCTTTTCGTCGGCAAGCTCCAGCTCCATTGAAGCAAGGCTCTCCGAAAAGGGATAGCAGTCTATCTCGAACCGCTGGGAATTGTAGATAAGGATATGCCTTGTTTTGATAATGGGAACAAGAGCGGGGTCTGCCTCGGCACTGAGCCTTTCGTATTCCGCGCAGGATATTTCCCGTTCATTCTCCTCGCGTGTGGAGGCGGAGAGAAAGCGTTTTTCTGTGTAAAAATATTTCGTACAGCCATTTGTTGTCATTGACCTGACGCGCCGCTGTACGGACGGGTCAGTCTTAACAAGGTAGGTCTGCACAATGTCCGTCCTTTCGGAGCATTTCTCAAAAAGCTCCGCAGTCTGACGGATAAGAAATTTCCGCTCTATCTCAAGAGGTATCATACGCTGTCACGTTCCTTTCGGTATCTGAGTATTATTACTTGATATTATACATTAAAACTATGAATTTATAATTGACAAAAAACATACCATGTGCTAAAATAAATGTGTATCTTTAAAAAACTGAAAGGACATTCATAATGGGAAAGCTCGGGGAAAATAAAAAGGGCAGAAAAAGCGGAAAAAAGCTGAGGATAAATAAGCTCTCCTCCGCGCAGATAATAGCATTCGGCTATCTGGCACTCATACTTCTGGGAACGCTGCTGCTAATGCTTCCCGTTTCGTCAAAAGGGGACGCGCCCCGTTTTCTGGACGCAATGTTCACCGCCGCGTCAGCCACCTGCGTAACGGGGCTTGCGGTGTTCGATACATATACCCAGTGGTCAGTTTTCGGTCAGATAGTCCTGATCCTGCTGATACAGATAGGCGGTCTGGGCTTTATGACCATAATCTCCCTTGCGGCAATGGCAACGGGCAGAAAGATAGGACTCAAGGAAAGAAGCGTGCTCCAGGACAGCGTTAACGGTATGCAGCTGGCAGGCATCGTCCGAATGGTGAAAAAGATAGCTCTGGGGACATTTCTCTTCGAGGGCATCGGAGCGGTCCTTCTCGCTGTGCGGTTTGTCCCGAAAATGGGACCCCTTGAGGGTATCGGAAATGCGGCGTTTATGTCAGTATCCGCATTCTGCAACGCAGGCTTTGATCTTAACGGCAAATACGGGGAATACTCTTCTCTCTGCGAATTTGTCTCCGACCCTCTTGTGTGCATTACAATATGTATGCTGGTGCTTATCGGCGGCATAGGCTTTTCGGTGTGGGACGACATTGCAAAGAACAAACTGAAATTTTCGGCGTACAGGCTCCACAGCAAGCTGGCTCTCGTGTTCACAGCTATCCTTACCATTGGGGGAACTGCCCTGTTTTTCATCTTTGAGCGGGGTTACACAAACGCAGGCGCGGGAGTGGGACAAAGCCTCCTTAACTCCTTCTTTGACTCGGTAACTCCCAGAACGGCAGGCTTCAATACTGTTGATACGGCGGCTCTCAGCCCCGCAGGCACCATACTCACCATCATCTATATGTTCATCGGCGGAAGTCCCGGCTCCACCGCAGGCGGTGTCAAGACAGTCACCGTTGCCGTGCTGGTATTTGCTGCCATAGCAAGTATGAAAAACAGCGAGGACATCGACGTTTTTGGCAGACGTCTCGAGGAGGACATCACAGCAAAGGCTCTGACGGTCATCGCCATAAACCTGTTCATCGTTTTTACGGGTATCCTTTGCATAAGCGGCGCTCAGCCCGAGCTTGCGCTTAAAGACGTGGTTTTCGAGGGCTTCTCTGCTATCAATACCGTGGGAATGACAACGGGCATCACAAGAGACCTGATACCCTTTTCCAGAGTCGTCATAATCCTTCTGATGTACTGCGGAAGAGTGGGCAGCGTGTCCTTTGCGCTTATATTTACAAGGACAAAGAAATTCACGGGAGTTCACAATCCTGTGGAGCAGGTAAATGTCGGATAATGAAAGGTTGGAGAAATTTATGCGTTCGGTACTTATTATCGGTCTGGGAAGATTTGGAAAGACCCTTGCAATAAAGTTTTCGGAGATCGGAAACGATGTTATGGTGGTTGACAATAATGAGGACAATATCCGCGAATTTATGCAGTATTCGGTAAATGCAAAGATAGCCGACTGCACAAAAAGAGAGGCTCTGGAAAGTCTCGGAGTCAGAAATTTCGATATCTGCTTTGTGTGCATAGGCAGCAATTTCCAGGCGAGCCTTGAGATAACAAGCCAGCTCAAGGAGCTTGGTGCAAAGAAGGTAGTGAGCAAGGCGAGCACCGATATCCACGCCAAATTCCTCGGCAGGAACGGCGCAGACGAGGTGGTATACCCCGAAAGGGACAGAGCCGAGAAGCTTGCCGTTCAGTACAGCCTTTCAAACATTTTCGACTATACCGAGATTTCCGAGGACACGGGCATATACGAGATACCCATTCTCGATTCCTGGGACAATCACAGCATCATTGAGCTGAATATCCGCAACAAGTACAAGATAAACATTCTTGCCATCAAAAAGGGAGACGAGGTCATTACCCTTCCGGCAGCGGACTATGTTTTCGACCACGGCGACCACGTTCTTGTCCTGGGCAAGCAGCGTGATATGGAGAAGCTGCTCAGCAAGATAAAGTAAGCGGAGGACAGCTATGAAACTTATCCTGTACATTATCCTGCTTGCTTTGGCGGCAGTCACAAGCTATATCTTCCCCCTGCCACGGATGGTGATACTCAGCATAGTAATGCTCCTTGCAGGCTTTTATATGCTCATAAGCGGAGCTGACTATTTCGTGGAGGGCAGCTGCTCTCTTGCGAGAAAGCTGAAAATACCCTCCCTTATCGTAGGTCTTACCATTGTGGCAATGGGAACCAGCGCACCCGAGCTTGCGGTCAGCATATCTGCGGCGGTGAGCGGCTCCAATTCTCTCGCCATAAGCAATGTCATCGGCTCAAATCTTTTCAATCTCCTTATGGTGCTTGGCGTATGCTCCGCCATAAAGCCAATTGACACCAACAGCAGCGTTGCCAAGCGGGATTACCCCATATCCATAGGAGCAATGGCACTGTTTGTCATATTTATCCTTGACGGCACAATGAGCAGGATAGAAGCGGCGGTGCTTATGATCGCCCTTATCGCCTATATCATAGTTTCCATCAAGCTTGCGGGAAAGGACAGCGGAGACGAGGAGGAGACAAAAACGGAATTTTCTCCCCTGAAATGCGCTCTGGGCATCGGCGGCGGCGTTCTGGGAATTGTCCTGGGCGGCGATCTGGTCGTTGACAACGCTCAGTCCATCGCCCTTGCGGCAGGAATGAGCGAAACGCTGGCAGGACTTACCATATGCGCTATGGGTACGAGCCTTCCCGAGCTTGTTACCTCAATAACCGCCGCTAAAAAGGGCGAGAACGATATGGCTGTGGGCAATGTGGTAGGCTCAAACATCTTCAACGTCCTCTGTATCCTGGGCGTGTCGGGCGTTATAACACCCATCGCTGCGGAAAGCACCGCTGTCATTGACGGAATTATCCTTATCGCAGTGAGCCTTATCGCATATATCTGGTATCTTACGGGAAAGAAGATGTCCCGCACCGAGGGAGTTGTGCTTGTAACACTTTATGCGGCTTATATGGCTTATATCATTATAAGAAATTACAGCGCCTGATTTGAAATGTAAAATTTTTATGCACACGAAAATATCTGAAAAATTTTCCTGTTCTCGGTTGTTTATTATACAAACAGCTGATAATTCAAAAGGAGGAAGTATCGGTATGAAAAAACTATTTATTGCAGCGGCTGCAGTTCTGCTCTGCGCAGCTATGGGAACATCGGTCAGCGCAGATCTGGTCGTGGAGCCGAATGACAGCTTTTTTATGGAAAATTTCGGAGACATTGAACGTCCCTACGGAGGCGACGGACGAAAATATGTCCTTACCGCCGAAACAAATGTCTATGCAGACCCCAACGGCAAGGTGACGGGAAAGCTTTCGGCAGGTGAGTCTCCGCTTATCTCGCTGTATTACACCGATAAAAACGGGGGACAGTGGGGCGGATATTACGATTTTTCGGGAGACGATGAGCTTCTGTGGATATCCCTTGACGGACTTGAGCCTGTGTATGACAATTACTCCTTTTCCGAGGAGCATAAGGACGAGATAATCGAGGGCAAGACTACCGAATTTGAGTCTCTGAGAGAGGAAGGCACCATATACCTCTGGAAATACCCCGGCAGCACCGAATGCAGTGCCATGGAAAAGCACCCCGACAATTTCGGCAGCTATATAAGCCGCCTTTACACTGACAAGCAGGGCGGCAAGTGGGGATATGTGAACTACATCCGGGGAGAGACCGGCTGGTTCTATCTTACCGACCCCGCTGACCCTGCCCCATACGGTGAGGACGTTTCCGCAGGCGCAATGACCACCGAGAGCGATCTCGGTGAGAACGGCAGCAACGGTATGCTTGCTCCCATTCTCCTTGCACTGGCGGCGGCAGGCGGTTCGGGCGTTCTTATCGCTTGTATGAAAAAGAAGGAAAAAGACTGACATATAAAAAACGGGACTGCGCAGGCAGCCCCGTTTCAGTCTGTCGAAAATGCCGTAATTTTGCTCCGAACAAAAAGTTCATTTGCATAATTTGGCTTCAATAATTAAGTTACCGAGCCACAAAATGAAGAAATCATTGCTATTCTACCAACGAAGTGGCTTCAGCGACACGCTGACGGGACTGCGCAGGCAGCCCCGTTTTGTTTTATCTTCGCTGCTTTTTCCTTGCAGCCTTGTTTTCGTACATTCTTCCGTCGGCTATCCGAAGAAGCTCGGCAAAGGCTATCTGATGGGAAAGGCTCTCGCAGCAGTAGCCTATGCTGGCGGATATCTCATAGGGCTTGGTGGTGGCCTTGTCGGTCTCCTCAATAGCCTGATTGAAACGCTGAACTCTTATCAGAGCGTCAATTGAGCTGTAGTCTCCCACGCCGATTATGTAAAACTCGTCTCCGCCCGCTCTTACGCATATCTCGTCATTCTTGGTTATCTGACGGGAAACATTGGCGATGGCTCTTATGCCGTAGTCGCCCTCTGTATGACCGTAGGTGTCATTTATGAATTTAAGCCCGTCCATATCTATTACGAATACGAGCATCTTGTCGGAGGATCTGGCATTCCTGAGCAGCTTGTCAAGCTCCTTTTCCATTCCGCGACGGTTATAAAGACCTGTCATAGCGTCTCTTTCGGAGAACATTTCCAGGCGGGTGCGGACTCTTATCATCTCAAGGGCACTGCTTACGTTTCTGAGCCAGTTGCGGTAGACATTTCCGATTATATGCTCCTGAGTCAGACTGCACTCCACCACTGAATAGCCCAGAGTATCTTTGATGTAATGGACGGGAGTAAAATAAAATACGGAAGGCTCTTCACGCTCCTCCCACATACGGGGGAGCATAAGCTTTGTGTCAAAGACCTCTCCGCTGTTATCGGAGAAATAGCAGTCCTCAAATTTGTCTCCCGAATCGTTCCAGGGGCGTTTGTATATGACCGTTTTCATCTTGTCGGGATAGCCCTTTGCAGGCTGCTCGTCGGAGTTCAGCCACTCTTCCGTGAGACAAAGATAATAACGGCTGTATGGTCTGATAAGGTAATCCGAGCCGAAAATTTTGTAAAGGCAGTCATCGATATCCACCGAGCCTGCGAAATTCTCAAACATATAGCTCTCAAGGAGCATATTTATATCTACGCGGTCCTCTATCCCTTTATCGCTGTAATTCCAGTTGGAGCGTATAAGGGAATTGTTAAGACATTCCTTTACATATGCCATATTTTCGGGGCAGCCGCAGCTGGAGCAGATACGAAGTCCCTTATCCTTGCCCGAATGGACGGGGATGACACGGCTCTCAGGCTCTATCTGCTTTCTGAGAACGTTCACCGCTTCTGCGGCGGCACTGCCGATATCCGGGATACAGGTGGTTATGGAGATATCGTTGAGAACAGCTTCGGCAGTTCCGTCATAGCCTGTAACAATGATCTGTTCGGGAACCTTTATGCCGTGTTCCACAAGGCGGTTAACGAGACCTATGGCCATATGGTCGCTGGCGCATACTACAGCTTCGGGCATTGCCAGCTCTCCGGAAATTATCCTGTCGGCTAAGGATTCGCCTCCCGAATACCAGAAATCTCCGTAAAAGATCATACTGTCGTCAACGGGGATATCACGCTTTTTCATTATATCCGTATAGCCTGCAAGACGCTGCTCGGATACTGTAAAGCCCATTCTGCCTGTCAGAAAATATATTTTCCTGCATTCGTGAACGTCGATCAGATGAGCGGTTATTGCGGCAAATGCGCTGCGGTCGTCGGTATAGACAACAGGATAATCTCCGAAGGGCAGATCAAGAGATACAACAGGCTTTCTGCACTCCTTCTGCAGCTTATGGAGAACGTGATCCTGGACAGCCTGGTCTCCCGAAAGCGTTATGGGCGGGACGATAACTCCGTCCACAAGGTCGAAGTTTATCAGCTCAAAGATATTTGTCTCGCCCTCCTGATAATCCTTATAAAACATTCCCGGCTTTGAGAGGGACGCAAATACGGCTGCGTCGTAGCCATATTCCCTGCACTGCATAAAGATACCCCTGAGCAGGCGCTGCTGATATATAGATTCGGGTTCAGTTAGTATAACTCCGATAACCTTACGCTTTCCCATTGTTTTCTCCTTAAATAAAGTTGTCCCTGTCTGTGTCTGCGGCAGCTGCCGGCAGACTATATTTATACACCATATATTATATCTTATAGCCGTGAATTAAATATTAAAAAATATAATATATTTAATAAATTCCACACAAACTATCTAACTTTTCGGAAAAAGGTAATATCTGTTCCCTGCCGCTGTTATTATATTATAATATGTGCATTATGATTTCACCGTTCTTTCACGGGATATACTTGCAGATTTCAGTCTTTTTACACAATAGCGGCGTTAATAATATATCAAGTTTTTACAAAAAATGAGAATTTTCAGGTTTATAAAATAAGTGTTGAATATTCACAAATATTATGCTATAATTCAGACTGGTATAAAAATGTTTATTAAAGAAAGGACGATTTTTATGGAAGATTATTCGTACCTGCTTTCGATAGCCCTTATTCTTATCAGCACAAAGGTATTGGGACTTTTTTCAAAAAAGATAAAGCTGCCCCAGGTGGTGGGCGCGCTGCTGGCGGGAGTTATTCTTGGTCCTGCCTGTCTGGGACTTATCCATTCAACCGAAATGCTCAGCTGCCTTTCAGAGGTGGGCGTTATCGTGCTGATGTTTGCCGCAGGCTTTGAGACCGATATCAAGGAGCTCAAACGCTCGGGAAAGGCGTCCTTCCTTATCGCTCTTATCGGCGTGCTGGTACCCCTTGCGGGCGGTGCGGCTGTGGCATATTTCTTCAACGACTCCGTTGACGGCAACAAGCTGCTCCAGAACATTTTCATCGGAATTATCCTCACTGCCACCTCAGTAAGCATCACCGTCGAGACCCTCAAGGAGATGGGCAAGCTTTCCACTCCCGCGGGCAATGCGATACTCGGCGCTGCCATAATCGACGATATCTTAGGCATTATCGCCCTTACAATGGTCATCAGCATGGCTGACCCCACCGTTAAGATAGGCACTGTGCTTTTAAAGATACTGGGCTTCTTCGGCTTCACCTTTGTGGCTGCGGTGGGATATCACTACCTGTTCAAGAAATGGACGGACAACAGCCCCGTCAAGCTCAGAAGATACGTTGTGATAAGCTTTGCCTTCTGCCTTATCCTTTCCTACTGCGCCGAGGAATTTTTCGGCGTTGCGGACATTACGGGAGCGTTCTTTGCAGGCCTTGCGATCTCAGGAACAAAGAAGGCAGACTATATCAACAAGCGTTTCGATACCCTTTCCTATCTGCTCCTTTCACCCATATTCTTCGCAAGCATCGGTCTCAAGGTAGTTCTTCCCGAGATGAATATGGAGATAATCCTCTTTACCGTTCTTATCACGCTTGTGGCTATCCTTACAAAGATAGTTGGCTGCGGTCTGGGCGCAAAGTTCTGCAAATACAGCAATAAGGAAGCGCTGCAGATAGGCGTGGGAATGGTCTCCCGCGGAGAGGTGGCTCTTATCGTTGCCAACAAGGGCGAGGCTGTGGGACTTATGAGCGACAAGTTCTTTGCTCCTATAGTTATAATGGTGGTGCTGACCACTATCCTCACTCCCGTTCTGCTGAAGGTGGTTTTCAAGGATAAGGACAGCCGATCTACGGAGAATGAGCCTGCCATTGCCGCAAAGTGACATTCTGAAATTTCCGGCTGCTGCACTTTTGCTGTGCGGCAGCCGTTTTTTATGTAATACTATAGCGATCCACAAAAATATCCTGCCAAGTTCGGCGGTTCAAAGCTTGAATAGTGTCGTCACTCACCCTTGACAGGCGGCAAGCCTGCCTGCGGGTTCGTTCCTAACTCTTCAAGCTTTGCACTCGCCTCCTTTTGTCAGTCTATTTCTGTGTCTTGCTATAATACAGGAGCATGAAAAAGATGAACATTGAATATATTCACGAACCCACCGACCTGCAGTGCGGTCAGGCAGTTCTTGCGATGCTGCTGGGAACGACTGTCGAACACATCTGCGAATATCTCGGGAACGACCGTGAGACCGATCTTCGGGAAATGAAGCGCGTCCTGACCGAACACGGCGTAAAATTTTCCTCCGAACGCAGACAGGCGCAGACAAAAGCCGACCTTCCTCCCTGTGCCCTTCTCAGCCTTGAAACACCCCGCTGCTGGCATTGGTCGCTGTATTCGGACGGCGTTTTTTACGACCCGGAGCATGGTATTCTTGATGATTTCCCGCAGTCGGCACGGCGGTTTTACTGGGAGATATTTCCGGAAACGCTGCCACATTAAAAACGCTTTTTGCAGATGTGGAATAAAGATCACAGAAGAGCGTTCAAAAGTATCTTTGACCTGAAAACAGGGCAGAATAACCGGTGAAATGCCCTTTCTGACCCATGTCGGAACGTAAATTTAGCACTCTCGGAGTGAATTTGCTAAATTTTTTTTCAAAACCCCTTGACAAGTCGGAAAAATGGTGTATAATATAATTAGCACTCGAGAAGAATGAGTGCTAACAGAATGATGTTTAAAGTGCTAAAGTAAGAGGGTGATGATCCTGCTGGACGACAGAAAGCTCAGAATACTGGCTGCAGTTGTAGATGAATATATCCGGACAGGAGAGCCTGTAGGCTCGAAAACCATCGCTGCTCTCCCCGATATCAGAGTTTCCTCCGCCACCATCAGAAATGATATGGCAATGCTGGAGCAGCTGGGGTTCTTAGAGCAGCCCCATACCTCCGCAGGGCGTATCCCCACATACAGCGGATATAAGCTTTATATTGAAACGCTTATGCCAAAAAGAGCGCTGTCCGACGATGAAAAGGCAATGCTCGACGAAGCCCTGGGCGAGGATTTCTCCACGGAGGAGGCTCTCATTGACAATGCCACCAGAGCTCTGGCGGAGATAACCGACTGTGCGGCTGTGGTCTCAAACTGCGCTCCTCAGTTTTCGGTGATCGCAAAGGTCGACGCTGTTCCCACGGGAAAGCATATGTATGTGCTGCTGATGATAACCTCGTCGGGCAGTATACAGAACAAGGTGTGCAGGCTGGAGCTTGACCTTACTCACGAGCAGCTTGCGTTTTTCAATGAATATATGACCAGAAACCTCAGCGGAATGAGCGTTGACAGTCTTTCGGACGAAACGCTGGAACGCCTTGCCGAGGCGATGGGTGCATATACCGTCACTCTTTCCCCCCTTATGAAGGGGATAAGAGAGCTGGCAAAGGGCTTTATGCAGAGCGACGTTCACGTCAGCGGCGAAAAGAACCTTTTAAAGCGAAACGATATCGAAGCAGGCGACGTTATCAAATTCTTTGAACAGAAAAACGAGTTTTCAAAGCTCCTTGACGACAGCTTCAGCGAGCTGAAGGTACTGTTCGGAGAGGACGGCGGCTTTGTTATCGGCAATTCGAGTATGATCGTTTCCCCCATTAAAAAGGGCAAGCGGACAGCGGGCTCCCTGGGACTTATCGGTCCGTTGAGACTCGATTATGCGAAGGTGATACCTTACATCGAGTATATGACCGACAGGATAAGCGAGCTGCTTTCGGAGGATTCCGACAGCTTCCCGCCCGCGCTGGAAACGAAAGATGACGGACAGAAAGGATGATATATAAAAATGGCAGAAGAAAAGGAAAAGCAGACCGACAGTACCGAACAGGAAGCAGCAGAACAGGAGGCTCCCGTAGCCGAGGAGGCTGCGGCTGAAACTGCCGATGCCGACAGCGCCGATAAGCCTGCGGAGGAAGCGGCTCCCGAGCCTACCGCCGAGGAAAAGCTGGCGGCAGAGGTTGAAAGCCTTAAAAAGGAGCTTGCGGACGAAAAGGAAAAATATCTCCGCCTTGACGCAGAGTATTACAACTACCGCACACGCTCCCTCAAGGAAAAGCAGGACGCTTACGACAACGCTCTTATAAAGACCGTTACCGAGGTGCTGGGAGTTATCGACAACTTTGAAAGAGCGGCATCTGCGGAATGCTCCGACGAGAATTTCAAGAAGGGCGTTGAAATGATATTCAAGCAGTATCTTACCATTCTTGAAAAGCTGGGCGTTTCCGAGATAAACGCTGTGGGTCAGCCCTTTGACCCCAATCTTCACAATGCGGTAAGCAGCTGCGAGGACGAGAATTTAGGCGAGAACACCGTTGCGGCAGTTCTCCAGAAGGGCTACACCTTAGGCAAAAAGGTTATCCGCCACGCAATGGTGACGGTGGCTAATCCGTAACATTTCCCTTATATCAGGAAAAATAAAATGAAAAAATCCACATTTTGAAAGGAAGAATTTTTATGTCAAAGATCATTGGTATCGACCTTGGTACAACTAACTCCTGCGTAGCCGTTATGGAGGGCGGCAGCGCAGTCGTTATCGCAAACTCCGAAGGTGCAAGAACTACTCCCTCCGTTGTAGGCTTCACAAAGACAGGCGAGAGACTTGTAGGTCAGGTCGCAAAGCGTCAGGCTGTTACAAACGCCGAGAGGACCATCTCCTCCATCAAGAGACATATGGGTACAGACTACAAGGTAACTATCGGCGACAAGAAGTACACTCCCCAGGAAATTTCCGCTATGATACTCCAGAAGCTGAAGGCTGATGCTGAGGCTTATCTGGGCGAGCCTGTTACAGAGGCTGTTATCACCGTTCCCGCATACTTCACCGATGCTCAGCGTCAGGCTACAAAGGACGCAGGACAGATAGCAGGTCTTAATGTCAAGAGGATCATCAACGAGCCTACCGCTGCTGCTCTTTCCTACGGTATCGACAAGGAGCAGGATCAGACCGTTATGGTTTATGACCTGGGCGGCGGTACCTTCGATGTATCCATCATCGAAATGGGCGACGGCGTTCAGGAGGTCAAGGCTACTGCCGGCAACAACCACCTGGGCGGCGATGACTTCGACCAGCGTATCATCAACTGGATGATAGACTCCTTCAAGGCTTCCGACGGAATTGACCTTTCCGGCGACAAGATGGCTATGCAGAGACTTAAAGAGGCTGCTGAAAAGTCCAAGATAGAGCTTTCCTCCACTCCCTCTTCCATGATAAACCTTCCCTATATCACTGCTGACGCTACAGGCCCCAAGCACCTTGAGCTTACTCTTACAAAGGCTAAGTTTGACGAGCTGACTCACGACCTGGTTGAGTCCACAATGGGTCCCGTTAAGCAGGCTCTCTCCGATGCAGGTCTCAAGCCCTCCGACATCAACAAGGTGCTCATGGTGGGCGGTTCTTCAAGAATACCTGCTGTTCAGGAGGCTGTTAAGAAGTTTATGAACACCGAGCCCTTCAAGGGCATCAACCCCGATGAGTGCGTTGCTCTCGGTGCTGCTCTCCAGGGCGGCGTATTCACAGGCGATGTAACGGGAATGGTTCTCCGTGACGTTACTCCTCTGTCCCTCGGTATCGAGACCATGGGCGGCGTATGCACAAAGATGATCGAGAGAAACAAGGCTATCCCCATCAAGCACACAATGGTAT
>NZ_JBJERV010000019.1:0-3600 GCF_051882455.1 Huintestinicola sp.
GCAGCGTTCTATCTGCCGCCTTTGTCTACAGAACGATTAAAGATTAGTATAAAAATATTTACGGGCTTTCCGAGGAAATTTCGGAAAGCCCGTAATTTTTTTGTAAAAGGTCTTGACAAATCCAAACATTTGTGCTATAATATAATTACCCCATCAATGCTATTTTTACAGCAAGATCTCCCCCTGCAAATACAGTGCCGCCGCTCCCGAAATTTTTATGCAGTCTCCGCAAAGCCCGCAGTAAAGCACTCCTCCCCTTCGTGAAAGCTGTCGGGCGGTAAGCTCCGTTTTCCCAAGTTTCTCACTCCATAAAGGCACAAGGCTGCTGTGAGATGAGCCTGTGACGGGGTCCTCAAGGTCAAGCTCGGGGCAGAAAAATCTCGATACAAAATCACAGTCCTCGCCTTTGGCGGTAATGGCTACACCAAGCCATTTATCAAGCTTTCTGAGCTTATTGTAATCGGGGACAAAGCTTCTGACCTCCGCTTCGCTGTTCATAACGACATAAAGATCTCGCTCGGAATAGACCTCCTTCGGCGCAAAGCCCAAAGCGGCAGTGATATCCTCTGTGACATCTATCCTTTTCGGGACGCGAAGGGGAAATGTCATCTCGTACAGCTCTCCCCTGCGGCTGACGGTAATTTCGCCGCTTACCGTGTCAAAGCGGACGGTCTGCAGACAAGGCTCAATAAAGTTCATCACGATATAGGCGGAGGCAAGGGTTGCGTGACCGCACAGGTCTATCTCAAAGCCCGGAGTGAACCAGCGCAGTGAATAATCCTCTCCCGTTTTACGAAGAAAAGCGGTCTCTGAAAGATTATTTTCAAAGGCAATTTTCTGCATTGTTTCATCGGGCAGCTCGCTGTCAAGAATACACACTCCCGCGGGGTTCCCGCTGAAAACCTTATCGGTGAATGCGTCGGCTATGTAGTATTTCATCTAATCCCTCCCGTAAATTTTCCTGCACCGATCAGAAATAACTCGGGCAAGCTCCTTGGGATCATCTCTGTTTACCTCGTGATCGGATTTTTTTATTTCTGCAAAGTCTCCGTTTGGAATAAGCTTTGCAAGCTCTTCCGCCGCTTTTTTATTCGCCCCGTCCTTTTCGCCGCAGAGGATAAGGGCAGGACAGGAAATATTCGGAAGCTTTGCGGTCATATCAATATCCGCCATTGAATTTGTGAGCGTTAAGAAATCCGCTCTTGAAAAACCGATGCTTTTAAAAGAGCGGTCGGGCATAAATTTGAAGATAATATTCTGAAGCTTTAGCAGCGTTTTGGGCATACGGTACTGCGGAGCGATGAGGATAAGCGAGCCTACCCTTTCGGGTCGGTCGGCGGCATAATTCAATGCAAGCACCGCTCCCAGCGACAGTCCGCAGAGGTTCACAGGCTCATGAAAGCTTTCGAGATATTCGCAGAACTGTCCGTACAGCCTGCTGTAGGTACATTCGCCCCCGGTAAAAAAATCATTCAGCTCGGGACAGACGGCGGATATTTCCGAAGGCAGGTATGAAACGGTCTCATTCCAGCCTGAAGCATTTTGTCCCATTCCGTGAAGCATTATAAGTGTCATTTTAGCTCCTCCCGGTCATTGGCATTACCATCCGCTTTCAAATCCATAACCATAAATACATCTGCATTATAATTTCCATTATATCTTTCCGTATAAACAAATCCCGCTTTTTCGTAAAGTGACACAGCACGGGTGCTTGTGGAAAAAGTGTCAAGATACATCTTTTTGTACCCTGCGGAAACTGCATATGAAACGGCAGTCTGCAAAAGCGCATATCCAAGTTTTCTGCCCTGATATTTTTTCAGCAGATACAAGGACTTTAATTCACAGCTGTCTGCATTAAGCTCCTTCACCGCAACAGCACCGATAATATTATCATCATCAAGCAAACACCAGAATTTGGAATAATACCTTTCAACATCGGAATAGGCTTTGTGACGTCCGTTTATATCAAGCGCGCGTCCCGATTCGGGAAGGCATTTTTCAAGGAAACGGATAAGCTTATCGTGATATTCACGTTTATATACGGCTATTTCCATATTATCAGTTCATTCCCTCCGAGCCGTTTTCATTTATGAGTGCAAGGGCTTTTTCTTTGAGCAGCGGATATCCCGAAAGGTCGGGAGAGCTTTTAAGAAGCTGCTTTGCCGCCTGAGAGCTGTCTCCTAAAAGCTGTCTGTCGCTGTAGAGGTCGGCAATTTTAAGTGGAGGAAGTCCGCTCTGCCTGCTGCCGAAAAAGTCTCCGCCCCCGCGCATTTTAAGGTCCTCCTCGGCAATGGCAAAGCCGTCGTGGAGAGTGGACATTATTTTAAGCCTTGCTCTGGTCTCCTCGGTGGCATTGTCGGTGAGAAGAATGCAGGTGGACTTGTATTTTCCTCTGCCCACACGTCCTCTCAGCTGATGGAGCTGAGAAAGTCCGAAGCGGTCGGAGCTTTCTATCATTATAACGGTGGCGTTGGGAACGTCCACCCCCACCTCGATAACGGTGGTGGAAACAAGGAGCTGTATCTTTCCCTCCTTGAAATCTGCCATTACAGCGTCCTTTTCGGCGGGGAGCATTTTGCCGTGGAGAAGTCCTACAGTGTAGCCTTTAAGCTCCCCTGCGGCTATCTTTTCCGCGTATGCCTTTGCCGCCTGTACCTCTCCGCTGCCGTCCTCGGTCTCATCTATCATGGGGCAGACGATGTAGCCCTGCCTGCCTGCGTCAAGCTCCTTCTTCACAAAGCCCAGCGCCCTGCTTCTGAGCTTTCCCGTAACTGCATAGGTCTCCACGGGCTGTCTGCCCTTGGGAAGCTCGTTGATAATGGATATGTCAAGGTCGCCGTAGATTATGAGCGAAAGAGTTCGGGGTATGGGTGTGGCGGACATTACCAGCTTGTGGGGCTTTTCACCCTTCATTGCGAAAAGCTTGCGCTGATTTACGCCGAAACGGTGCTGTTCATCGGTAATTACAAGTCCCAGGCGGTCAAATCCGGTGCTTTCGGATATTAGTGCATGTGTTCCCGTTACAACGGCAAGCTCGCCGCTTTGCAGCTGTGATTTTATCTCACTTTTCTGCTTTGGGGTCATAGAGCCTGTGAGACAGCCCACCTTTATGCCCAGGGGCTCGAGGAACCCCCTGAGAGTGGCATAATGCTGACGGGCAAGGATCTCCGTGGGTGCCATAAGCGCCGACTGACAGCCGTTCTGTGCCGCAAGCCAGCAGGCAGCGGCAGCAACGGCAGTCTTTCCCGAGCCCACATCTCCCTGCACCAGTCTGTTCATGGGGACATCCTTGCACATATCGGAAAATATCTCCGAGCAGGCTTTTTTCTGGGCTCCCGTAAGCTCAAAGGGAAGGGAGCGTTCAAACACGGCTATATCCGCAGGCATCATCTTACAGCCTGTGACCTCCCTGCTCCTGTCCCTCATAAGTCCCATTGCGCACTGCATTACAAGCAGCTCGTCAAAGCCCAGCCTTCGCCGCGACAGCTCTGCGGCATGGGCAGACTCGGGGAAGTGGATATTCCGACAGGCGTATTCCTCGGTGCAAAGCTCATATCTCTGCCTGATATCATCGGGGATAAACTCCTCTATCTGCTCGGA
>NZ_JBJERV010000020.1:0-54312 GCF_051882455.1 Huintestinicola sp.
GGCGCGTCCCAGGAGATTTACATAGAGACGCTCTACAAAGTCGGAGGCGGGGTCGCTGACAGGTGTTACAGGTGCCACAGGTGTTGCATGAGTGAGATCGGCGCTTGTATATTCGCTGTCTGTCTCGTCATAGCAGGCAAGAACGATGATGTCGTATGTTCTGCCGTTTACAAGATTTTTGATGGTATAGCTTGTCTCGGTGGCAGGACGCGAAAGGGTGATGGTGCTGTTTGTTGCCTTGTCGATGTACCTTACCTTATATCCCGATACGCCTGAAACTGCTGTCCAGGAGAGGTCGATCTTAGCGTCTCCTGCTTTTGCTGTTACCGTGGGGAGGGGAGGTATGGGCTGTACCCATTCGATAGTATCTGTAGCCTTTTCGGTGCAGTTGACAAGAAGCTTTGCGCTTGTGACAGTGAAATTGGGAGCAAATCTGTCGCCTATCTGTGCATGGGGTCCTGCCGAAACGCCTACATAGATGTTGTAATAATCCATGTTATAATAAGGCTCAAGGTCGATAACTATTGAACCCTTTTTATTGCTGTCGACCTGGGGCTTGAAGAAAATTCCTGTCCAGCCCACGTTGGCATTTTCTCCCCAGCCCTGGAGGATAAAATATACTGCTGCGGTATCTTCGGTATTGCCGAGAGTGTACTCGAGCTTCAGTGCGTCATAGTTGTTGAACTGATGTGCGCTGGAGTTCTGTGAGATAGCTTCCATATATCCCAGCTCGGGTCTGCCTGTGTGGATATCGGACTGATTTGTTGCGCTGTTCCACTCCATCTTTTCCAAGATGGAAGTTTCGGTAATGCTTACAGTTCCAAGCACTGCATCGGGAAGCTGTGCAAGTCCGGTGACATTTGTAACGTTGCAGCTCCAGGGACAAAGTACAAGCTTTGTTACATCTTCGCCTACAACTGCCTTGATATCGCTGAGCTTTAAGATCTCGGAAACGTTCTCTGTATCGCCTTCAAATTTGAAGCTGTAATATTCTTCGGTGCGGGAAGTGTCAGCCTTTATTCCATATATGTAAACTTGGCTCCAGGGGCAATATGAAAGTCCCTGTGAATAGTCATTGCCGTCATCGCCGATATGGGTCGCGTCCAGACACTCGTCTATGGGGACAAGCTTGCCTGTTACTGTGATGTAGGGGTCGGTGATAACCGAAAGATCAACAGTATAGGAAGGATAAATAGCAGAGGGTGTTACCTGAACGAGATCAGCATTTGTATATTTGCTTTCCAGTCCGTCTTCATCAACAGCGAGAACGATAACGTCGTACTCCTTGTCGTTTTCAAGGTCACTGATGGTAAAGCTTATGTCAGAGGTCTCACGGCTTTCTGTATTGTCATCTTCGTCTATCCAGATCACCTTGTAATTGTCAATGTTGTAAACAGGGTCCCAGGAAAGGTTTATCTCGCAGTCGCCCGCTTCTGCTTCAAAATGGGGGAGAGGAGGATATGCCTTGATGGGGGTTATGGCTGCGGTAGCCTGTTCGCTGCTGTCAACAACAAGCTTTGCGGATGTGATATTGAAATCGGGAGCAAAGCTGTCGCCTATCTTTGCATCGGGCTGTGCCACAACGCCTGCATAGATATTGTAATAATCCTTATTATAATAAGGCGAAAGGTCAACTACAACAGAGCCGCTGCTCTGAGGAGCAAAGTAAAGCATCTCCCAGCCTACATTGGCATTGTTTCCCCAGCCATGGAGAATGATAACTACTGCGGATACAGCGTCAACATTACCAATGGTGTACTCAAGCTTCAGAGCGTCATAATCATTGAACTGATGAGCGTCTGAATGAGATACGATCTCCTTTGTCTGCTCAAGACTGGGCCAGCCTGTGGGGATATCGGACTGCATTGTCTGGCTATTCCAATCCAGCCATTCGGGAATGGTGACATTATTTATGCTTATTGTTGCCAGATCTGCATCGGGAAGCGTTGCATGACCCGTTACACCGGTCACGGCACAGTTGTCTGTCATAAATACCAGGGCTTCAATGCCGCTTCCCAGGACATCGGTAACATCGCTGAGCTTTATGAGGGTGGAAACGGCTGCTGTATCTCCGTCAAAGCCATATTCCTTGTAAGCTGAGGTCAGAGTGCTGTCTGATTTTTTTCCGTAGATCCTGAAGCTTCTCCAGGGGCAATATGTGCAGCCACTCCAGTAATCATTGCCGTAATCGTCGATATGGGAACGGTTGTCCGTATGATTGCATTCAGACTTGGTGACCAGTGTTCCTGCCACGTCAATGTACTGATCGCCCGAAAGCTCTGAAAGGGGCTTAACGAAGGCTGCGTCATAGTTTACTGTGAGCTTGACGGATGTTACCTCAAACTCCAGCTTATCGCCCGTATCAAGTCCGTTGGCTGCCATTCCGAATGCCATCTGAGTATATTCAGAGAGGGGAGTGTTTGTCATAGTCGAAAGTTCGCTTGCTTTGATAGTACTGCTGCCTGTTGCTGTGTTATGGCGGATCGGGTCATATACTCCCAGAACGTTATAAAACGTATCACCGTTGATATCGGTATATTCTCCGTTAGCATCAAGACCGCCTGTCCAGAACTTAGGAACGATATCAAGTTCAGGATCCGGAACAGTTGTTGTATACGTCCAGCTGTAGCTTATGGCAATGTCCTCCAGCTTTAAATTGGTAGGATAATTGCCCGTCTGATCATAGATAGCGGAAATGATCGCAGCCCGGTCATTATCCGAATTGAAAAACAACCAATTCTGGCTCTCCCTCCAGACATCGTATGTGTCGGTGTCGGGGTCAATTACAATGTCGGTAAAAAGCACCTCCCGGTCATATCCCGGGTCTTCCCACTCTGTGTCGAGCAGATCAATTTCGCTCGGAGAAAGGCTGACAGTTGTGGTCGTGCTGTAAGCCCCGACCGTCAGCGCAAGCTCTGCAGGAGCAAGAGTCATACACAATGTGGAAACTGCAAGCACTGCGCTGAGAATTTTCTTTCCTTTCATTAAAGTCACCTCATTCTAAAATGATTTTTTTCAGAAAAATATATCCTCATTGCCGTCAATTCGCCTAGGTCATAATTATCGGAACGAAAACATAATTCTTCTTTATCAAGGATTATATCACAGAAAAACAATATTTTGGTGTGCAGTAGTGCACAATTTTGTCATAATATAATACTAATTCTCAATCAACCTATAGACAAATCCTCGGCTAGAATAAGCCCATTCGTCGTCAAGCTCCCTTGCCGGGCGGCAAGCCCGCCTGCGGTCGCTTTCCTAGACTGGACTTATTCTATCTGTCGGCTTTGTCTATAGAACGATTTAGAATTAGTATAAAAATGTTTTTTGGGAGAATTTCCAAAAAAACTCCCCTCTCCGCCGAAGCGAAAAGGGGAGGGATATGATAGTCTGTGAAACCTCTGAGATCAGAGTCCGAACTTAGCGACCATTGCCTTAAACTCGGCAGAAGAGGTAAAGCCCTTGAAGACCTGCTCTCTGGTCATACCATTCTTCATCTTGGTAAGCCAGCGGTTCTTTCCGCCTGCGTCGGCAGTTCTGCCGAAGAGGGAGTTGTACATACAATCTACAAACTGCTCGTCGGTGAGCTTCTTGTTCTTGAACTCGGTGGAGAAAACGAAGGAGTAGGCTATTTCCTCGGCGGTCTTTGTGCCGTTGATGTATCTGCCTGTGTGGTTGTTAAGTCCCTTAATGTCGTACTTTCTGCCCAGAGCAACGGTGTACAGTCTGCTTACATAAGCTGTGAGCTTTTCGTTGCGGTCACGGTACTCGGGGGAGGTGTAGCTTCCTCTGGTAACGCCGTAGCTTTCGCAGAGCCTTGTAAACTCTGCGGATTTTCCGAAGCCCTGGAGCACATAGCCGTAGGAGCAACCGTTGTCAAGGGCAGCTGTCCATCTTGCAAGTCCCTTTGCATCGGGGTTTCTGTCCAGCATGGTCTTGTACATTCTCGTTACAAATTCCTTATTGGAAAGCTTCTTGTTTGCAAGCTCGGTGCTGAGAACAAAGTTCTTTGCCACGTCGCAGGCGGATTTGCCCGATCTGATGCTGTTTACGTGGTTTGCCTTGCCCTTGGGGTCGGAAGCTCGTCCAAGGAGATTTACATAAAGGCGTTCTACGAAATCGGAAACGGGGTCGATCTCGCCGTAATTCTTAACATACAATGTAAAAGTACCGGTGAAGCCGTTTCCGCAGTTATAATCATAGTAAACATATTGATTTGTAAAATTTTTCAGGGACTTTAAAGAGCTGTCATATGTGGCTCCCTTCCAGTTTGAAGCCTTTGCAGGGTCAAAGCCTGCAGGAAGAGAACTGAGTGTATATCTGCCGCTTACAGCGCTTATCTCGTAGGCGCCTCCAAAACAATAAAGTCCTGTCAGCGAAGTGTTCTTGCTTACATCAAGGCTTGTGAGCGGATTTCCCGAACAAGTCAGTTCCTCAAGGGCAGTATTCTTGCTTACATCAAGGGTCGTGAGGTTGTTGTTGCCGCAGTTCAATTCAGTTAATCCGGTGTTTTTGCTTACATCAAGCTTACCGATCTGATTGAATTGGCAGCCCAATGACATCAAAGCAGTATTCTTGCTTACATCAATGCTTGTGAGTTTGTTGCCGCCGCAGTCCAAACGGGTCAATGCAGTATTATTGCTTACATTCAGGCTTGTAAGCTGATTGCCGTTACAGTAAAGGCGCTGCAGGGAAGTGTTTTTGCTTACGTCAAGGCTTGTAATCTGATTGCCGTCGCAGTCCAAAAGTGTCAAAGCGGTATTCTTGCTTACATTGAGACTTGTGAGTTTATTTGCGTTGCATTCAAGCCCGTCCAAAGCCGGATTATTGGTCACATCAAGACTTGTTAGCTTATTGCCGCCGCAGTACAACCCGATCAATGCAGTATTATTGCTTACATTCAGGCTTGTGAGCTGATTTTCGTAACAATAAAGCCATTCCAGAGCTGTATTGTTGGTCACATCAAGGCTTGTGAGCTGATTTTGGTCACAGGACAAAGATATCAGGTAAGTGCAGTTTCTGACATTGAGACTTGTTAGCTTATTGCCGAAGCAGCTCACATTTTCCAAAGCTGTATTATAGCTCAGATCAAGTGTTGTAAGATTGCCGTAATCGCAGCTCAGATCTGTCAAAACAGTATTTTTGCTTAGATCAAGGCTTGTTAATTTGTTGCCGCCGCAATAAAGAGTGGTCAGAGCAGTGTTTTTGCTTACGTCCAGACTTGTCAGCTGATTGTTGCCGCAGCGAAAATATGTCAAGTCTGTATTTTTGCTTACGTTAAGGCTTGTTAGTTTATTGTCGTTGCATGTAAGCCATCTCAAAGCCGTATTATTGGTCACATCAAGGCTTGTGAGCTGATTGGAGCTTAGATCCAGTTCTTCCAGAGCTGTGTTCTTGCTCAGATCAACGCTTGTAAGCATATTACCGTCGAGGGACAAATGTACAAGCTTTGTGAAGTGTTCGATACCTTTAATGCTGCTGAGGTTGCTATCATAAATACTAATACCTGTAGCACCGTTTATTTCTTCTTCAGATAAAATATTGTCCTGATTCCAGTCCAGTTTTTCGGAAATATATGCTCTGAACACTGCATCGGGGAAATTGGTCGAGTTTATCGAAACGTTACCCGTTTCTCTCTCCGTATACTCGGTCATTTCCGTCTCGGGAGCAGCCGCAAGCTCATCTTCCGCCCAAACCCCCGGCGCCATTGCCATACACAGCGCCAGAACAGCGGGCACTGCGCCTAAAATTTTCTTCCCTTTCATAATTTCCACCTCATGATATCTTAATTTTGAAAAAAGGTTTGCCATTAACAATTATAACAAATATTTTGTAAATTTTTGCCGCATTCTGATTAAAATACTATGAACAAATTGCAAATCAAGTCTCTGATATCATCACCGCCGCACATTCTACGTGTCCTGCTGCGGGGAACATATCCACCGCTCTCACCTTTACAAGGCGGTATCCGTTGTCCTCAAGGTATCGGCAGTCTCTTGCGGCGGTGGCGGGATTGCAGGATATCATGACCACACGCCGGGGCGACATTTTTACAATGCTGTCAAGAGTCAGTGCGTCGCAGCCCTTTCTCGGAGGGTCGGTAACTATCACATCGGGCTTTCTGCCGCTGTCAAGAAGCTGCTTTGCGGCTTGTCCCGAATCGGCGCAGATAAAATCGGCATTATCTGTCTGATTATTCTCCGCATTCTGCCTTGCAGCGCTCACCGCCTCGGGAATAATTTCCGCACCCGTAACGTGACGAGCCTTGTCCGCAAGAGAAAGTCCGATGGTTCCCGCGCCGCAGTAGAGGTCGAGAACATCTTCATCTCCCGTCAGAGCCGCAAATTCCTTTGCCAGAGAGTACAGTCTCTCCGCCTGCGGGGTGTTCACCTGATAAAAGGAGCGGGGGCTTATGATTATCTTATTGCCGCACATTATGTCGGTGATAACGTCAGCTCCCGCAAGGGTCCGAAGCTCCTCTCCCATGATAACGTTGGTGTTTTTTGGATTTATGTTCATGGTCACCGACTTTATATCGGGGAATTTTTTCATAAGCTCCGTGCTCAGGGGACGAAGCTCTCTTTCGGCATTCTTCCGCACAACAAAGCAGACTGCTATCTCGCCGCTGTGATATCCCCTGCGGATAAAGATATGCCGCAGGAGACCCGTTCCCGTCTGCTCGTTGTAGGGAGAGACGCGCTTTCTGTTCACATATTCCATTGAGAATTTCAGTATCTCGGAAAATACGGGGGGCTGGAGCCTGCAGTCCGTGCAGGGTACCACCCTGTGGCTGCGCTGGGCGTAAAAGCCGCATACCGCCTTGCCGTCCTTATCCGCCGCCACGGGGTACTGCGCCTTGTTGCGGTAGCCGTCGGTCTCCTCACAGCCCAGGATCGGCAGAAGCTCAAAGCTGCCCTCGGGAAATTTCCCCAGCCGCAGAAAGGCGTTTTTAACAATATTTTCCTTTATTTTAAGCTCCGCCTCATAGCTGATATGACGGAAAACACAGCCGCCGCAGCTGCTTTTTACATCGCAGCCCCTGTCGGCTCTGTCCGCGGAGGGGGTTATTATCTCAAGGATAATGCCGTAGCAAAGGCTTTTCTGCACCTTGACTATCCTGCACCTGATAACGTCTCCCGTTACCGCGCCCGAGACGAATACCGCCGCCCTGCCGTCCTCCGTATCAATGTGCCCCACGCCGTTTCCCTCGGCGGTCACATCGGTTATCTCAAGTTTTTCTATGATATCGTTTTTGGAAAGCTTTATTTTAAACACCCCGTTATAATATTTTTGAAAACTGCGGCAATTCCTGCTTACAACCTTTCGCCGCATTTTGCGCAGTAGGAATTTTCCGAGCTGTTCTTTGCTCCGCAAAGCTTGCATACCTTTGGCTTGCCGCTGGCTTCCTCGGCGTATTCAAGCTGTGCCTCCAGCATTTTTATCTCCTTGATGAGAATTTTCATATTGCCCGTTTCGTCCGCGCCGGTTTGGTGCATATCATAGCATAATTTGCCCAGGTCGTAGTATTTATCCCTGAGCTTTACTCTCAGCTGCGCCTTTTCGATATACGCCTTTGAAACGTTCACAGCGCCGTTTGCCTTTACAGTGAGCTTGTCGAAAAGCTCCTTGGAGTCGGTGATGAAATTATCGAAATTGTAGTTCATAAAATGACCGCCTTTCAAAGATAGATTGGTAATTTACATATCCGCAAGAAATTTTTCAAGCGATGTCTTGTATCCCATCATTTTCTCATATCTGGATATGTATTCGTAGGGGTATTTGTAATTGAAATATCTTGTGATCTTTCCCGTTTCGGGGTCTATGAGCTTTGTGGAGCCCGAAGCGCCGCAGGCAAGGATATTCTGAGCCTCCTCCATGATGAAAATGTTGTAAAGCCCCTCTTTTCCCTGCTTTGCATAGCCCACATTCTCAAGGTTTCCGACGGTATTTTTCTGACGGTAGAGGTAATAGGGCATAAAGCCCTTTTCGGTAAGGGTATCAAAGGCGTAGTTTACCATTCGGGAAACGCTGTCGTCCGTGAGATACCCTTCTCTGAAGCTCTCCGCCGATTTGAACAGCTCCGCTGAACGCTTTACGGTAAGGGTGTGAACGGTTATGCTTTCGGGGTCAAGTTCGATAAGCCTGTCAATTGTGTCCTTGAAGCCCTCAAAGGTATCGGTGGGAAGCCCTGCAATGGTGTCGGTGTTTATGTTGTCAAAGCCCAGCCGCCTTGCAAGGGTGTAACACTCCTCAAACTGAGCGGCGGTGTGCTGTCTGCCGATGGCTTTCAGAACGCCGTCCTGCATTGTCTGAGGATTTATGGATATCCTTGTGGCACCGTTGTCACGAATTGCAATAAGCTTATCTTCGGTGATGGAGTCCGCCCGCCCCGCTTCTACAGTATATTCACGGATACGGGAAATGTCAATGCTTTTTTCGATAGTTTTCATTATTTTTTCTATCTGCTCCGCCGAAAGGGACGTGGGAGTGCCGCCGCCGATGTAGACGGTGTCGCAAAATGTTTTTTTGTCACGGAGCATCTCGCCCATCTCTTCTATCTCGCGGCAGAGCATTTCCACATACTGCGGGATAAGCTCCTTTGCGCCCTTTGAGCGTATTGAGTGGGAGACGAATGAGCAGTAGGAGCAGCGGGAGGGGCAGAAGGGTATTGCCACATACAGCGAAAAGCTTTTCGGGTCAAGGCTTTGTAGGGCAGGGGATTGTGTAACGGCAGTAAGGTAGGAAAGGTCGGATTTTCTCCTGCTTATGAAATATTTTTCGCGGAGCCTTTCGTATACCCCGTCCTTATCGCAGCCCTCGCTTATAAGTGCATTCACCTTTTTGACGGGGCGTATCCCTGTAAGGCAGCCCCACTCGGGAGACACCCCCGTAAGCTGTGACATTACGGTGTATATCATTCGGCAGAGAGTCAGTTCCCGTTCGCTTTCGGGGCATAATGGCGCGCTGACAGTCTGCTTTTTTTCGCCCAGCTTTGCGGATACCAAAAGCTTGTCCGAAACGGAAACAAGCAGGCTGTCTCCACTGTCGTCGTATTCGCCGTCAAAGACAAACTCAAAGCTTTCCAGCGGACAGAAAAGCTTCATTACCGCTTCCACTTCGTATTTATAGGAATTGTTCTCAAAATAGATGGTCATATTTTTCACCTTAATAATTTTTTTGCTGTTCCGGGGGTAAATTGCTCGGCTTCAATACTGCGGCAAGGCGCAGGACTGCCACGGTAACTGCGCAGGCAAGGGTTATATCGAACAGATAATATTCAAGCACTTATATCATACCTTTCAGGTCGCAAAGCCACTTTGGCGGTATTTCCGCTGTGACGGTAAGCGTTCCGTTACCATATTCCCCCACTTCCTCAAAGCCGTTTTCATTGTCGTAAAAATGCACCTCGCTGCAATAAGGGAGAATAGTCAGAAAATCGTCATAGCGGTGGGAAAAACGCCTTTTCACATCCTCCTCGGGAATGTTATGTCCTCCCTTTGAAACACGGTTTTCGATACGCCGAACGCTTTCCTCCGCAGATGATACCGCCACATAGTACAGTCGGATATAATAATCCTTTTCCTTGGCGGCGATTATTGTTTTAAGAGTTTTCTTTCCCGACAGAGTGGTCTCTTCGGTAAAATCAATGCCCTTTTCAAGGCAGTCTGCCGAAAGAGCTTTGGCATTCTCGCAGGTCTCGCATTCGATTATGATACCCATATCATTTCGCAGAGCTTTAAGAACGCCTGTCAGACTGCTTTTGCCGACTCCGTTCACTCCGCCGATGATAGTAAATATCTTCATTTGAACTGCCTCCTGCGAATTTACCTCGTCCTCAGCCCCGCCGCATACCTGAGATATGGATTGAACTGCCGTTCCTCCACCATAGTAGAGGTCTGACCGTGACCGGGATAAAGGGTGTAGTTGGTGTTCCTGTCAAATTCATAGAGCATTTTGAGAGTGTCGTTCATTGCGCTGTCACTGCCGTCGATCATATCCGTCCTGCCCATACTGCCGTTAAAGAGAGTGTCGCCGCTGAACATATTGCCGTCAAGGAGATAGCACACCGAGCCGCTTGTGTGCCCGGGAGTGTGGAGGACTTCAAACTCCAGCTCATCCTGTGTGATAACCTCCCCATCGCTTACGGTGAAGGCATTTTCAACGGGGTCAATGGGGGGCAGAGAGAAAAACTGCGTAAGATTGGTGCGGTCATTGTGAAGCTTTTCCTCGTCGAATTTGTGTATATATATCTTTGCCCCGGTTTCTGCGGCAATGCGCGCGGCTGTGGCAATGTGGTCGCAGTGACCGTGGGTGAGCAGTATCTTTTTAAGCTCAATGCCCTTTTCCATAATGGTTTTTATAATGCTCTCGCCGCCGTAGGGCGCGTCAATGAGAACGCCGTTCATATTCTCCGCAGTGACGATGTAGGAATTTACCCCGAAATTGCTCATGGGGGGAAGCTTGATGATTTCCATATAAACAGTCCTTTCTTAACAAGAACGGGTGACAAAGGCGCATTGCCTAAGCCACCCGATGTTTTTATAATAAATGTGCAGACGAAGGCGTATCAGTCCTCGCCGTCTCCGAAATCGGTAGCCTCCATAAGCTTAGCCCAGGTATTGTTTACGCTCTGGACGCACTCGCAGTACTTCTCGGATATCATATCCTTGGGTATGCCAAGCCCCTCTGCAAGCTCCTTCATCTTTGTCCATTCGGCGTTCTCGTATGCGATAACGGTGTCATAGAGCATACCGGATCTGCCTGCGTGGTCGGTAAGGGCGAGCTTGATGTCGTCGCTGATGGGAAGCTGCGCCAGCACCTCTCCGATGGGCATCTGCATAAGCTTGCCAAGGGTGGAGAACATACCCATAAGGTATGCCTCGGAGCGTGAAATGGGCATATCGTCCGCAAACTCCACCAGCTCTGCGCAGAAGCTTCCTCTGAGGAACGAGAGCTTTATCAGCTCGTCGGGCATTGTGCCGTCATCTGTTTTGAAGGACAGCAGATATATCCACTGCTTGAGCTGACCGAGACCCAGTATCACAAGCGCCTGCTTTACCGATTTTGCGCGGTTTCTCAGGGCAAAGTATGCCGAGTTTACAAGCTTGAGGAGTGCGTATGTAAGGTTGACATCTCGCGAAACGATCTCCTCTATCTCGTCGATATCGGGCTCGTCGCGGTTTACAGCCACCATAAGCATCATGAAGTTGCCCTGCATTACCTTTGATTTCTGCTGCAAAGCGGCAGGCATCTTCTCGGACACGTATGAGCCCTGGAAGCTGATACAGCCGTAAAGCTTAGCCTTTTCGTATGCCTCGGCGCAGTCGATGTTATAGGCTATCATTCCCTTGCCGAAGGATTTTCCGATACGGATAACATTCTCAAGGGTGGGGTCGTTGTGGTTTTTGAAATTAACCTTGATATAGTCAACGATGTCGAGCACGCCGAAGTAGCGGGGCGCGAACTCGAAGTCTATAACTGCGATCTTATAGCCGTTCTGCTTGAATTTGGTTATCAGGGAGTGGGACATGGGGTTTGTGATAAGCTGATCCTCTATCTGGATAACCAGCTTGTCGGTGTCGAACATTTTCGGGATATTCTTTACAAGCAGATTTCTGGTAAAGGTGATGTATGCGGTCTTGCCGCCTATGAAATTATCGCTGTCGATGGAGGACAGAAAGGTCTCGATGGCGTTTGCGGCAGTCGTATCATCAGCCTGCCACATCTCGACCTGGTCATCGGCGTACATTATCTCATAGCCAACGGCCTTCTGATCCTTATTCATAATTGTTTGCTTGACGATATACGGCTCCATAATTCTTACTGCTCTCCTTTGCTGCTTTTTCTTACGGGCATAAATAGTCTTAAATACATTATACCACAACCCTTCGGAAATTTCAACTATGCAGTGATAATTTTTTACGGCTCTTTTTTGTGCAATTTGCGGGGCGGGCGGGTGTCGACCCGCGGCGAGACGTTCTACAGTTTGTTCGGGCGGCGGACTGTCGGCTCGGTAACGATAGAAAATTTATTTCATCAAAACCCGTTCCCTACATTGATCGGAGCAAATTACCCCACTTAGTTTTGATATCCCTTGTAATGGAAAAGGACGGCACGAAGCCGTCCCCGAAAAAAATATTTTTATTATATCAAAGCATATGAGCTCTCAGCTCTTCACCGCTCTGCTTGCAGAGATATGCGGGAGCGATGTCGAAAATGGTCTTGCAGCCCGATACGCCTTCCTTGCTCAGACGGTATGCGGCTCTTGCATATGCAAGAAGAACGCTGGAGGTGAACTCGGGGTTGGAGTCAAGCTTGAGGCTGAACTCCATAACGTGGCTGTTTCCGCTGTTTTCCCCTGTCTTGCCCGAGCGGATAACAAAGCCGCCGTGGGGAATGCCGCTGTGGTTCTTACGGAGCTCCTCCTCGGTGATGAAATGAACGGTGGTGTCATAGTCGGAGAAGTAGTTGGGCATTGTCTTGATGTCTTTTTCTATCTGTGCAAGGTCTGCGCCCTCCTCGGGAACTACGAAGCATTCTCTTGTGTGCTTTTCACGGGTGGAAAGCTCAGGATTTTCGCCGTTTCTTACTCTCTCGAGAGCGCTCTCAACGGGAATTGTGTACTGCTTTGCGTTCTTAACGCCCTTGACGCGTCTTACAGCGTCGGAGTGACCCTGGCTTACGCCCTTGCCCCAGAAGGTGTAGTCTGCGCCCTCGGGAAGGACGGCATTGCCGAGCATTCTCATAAGAGAGAAGAGACCGGGGTCCCAGCCGATGGAAATAATTCCCACCTTGCCCGACTCCTTTGCAGCCTTGTCCACATTTGCAAAATGGTCGGGTATCTTTGCGTGGGTGTCAAAGCTGTCGATAACGTTGAAAAGCTTTGCAAATTCGGGGGTCTGGACAGGCAGGTCGTTTGCGCTGCCGCCGCAGAGAATGAGAACGTCGATTTCCGAAGCATGAGCCGCTGCGTCCTTCACGTTATAAACGGGAACATTCTCGGTGATTATCTTTACGGAAGAGGGGTCACGGCGTGTGAATACTGCCGCAAGCTGCATATCGTCATTCTGCTTTATTGCGTATTCAACGCCCCTGCCAAGATTTCCGTAGCCTAAAATTCCAATGCGTATCATAAATATCATATCTCCCTGCAATATTATTTCTATACTCTTTCGGAGCAGAATATGCAAGTTGCGCTCACAAATCCTGCAAACCGTACTCTTTTAATGATATCAGATTATTTTCCCTTTGTCAATAGAAAATAAATATTTTTTCGGCTGTTATGGGGAGTAATTTCCTATGCATTATGCATAAAATGCGGATTATCTGACAGAATAGAAAGGAAATCAATGTGAAAGGTCGTGTCTGATTGACAGTTGTATTTATTCGCGCAGTCATTCTTTACTGCGTGCTGATATTTTCCGTGCGCCTTATGGGAAAGCGGCAGATAGGCGAGCTGCAGCCTTCGGAGCTTGCCATAACCATACTTATCTCCAACATCGCCACCCTCCCCGTTGAGGACCTGAGCATTCCCCTTATAACGGGACTGCTCCCCGTGCTGACGCTGGTGTGTCTTGATGTGCTGATGTCATGGCTGTCGGTGAAATCAAAGAAAATGCGCGGCATCGTTTCGGGCGAGCCTGTTATCATCATCAGCGACGGCAAAATTGACCAGCAGAAGCTTTACAATCTCCGCTTCACCACCGATGACCTTATGGAAGCCATACGCACTCAGGGGATTTTCGACCTGGAGGAGGTGCAGTTTGCGGTGGTGGAGACCACGGGCAGGGTAAGCGTTTATCCCAAATTCAAGAACCGTCCCGTGACCAACGAGGATATGAACATCAAAAATTCCTCCAATGACCCGCCTGCGGTGGTGGTACAGGACGGCAAGGTAATGAGATCCTCCCTCAAGCGGCTGGGGCTCGGGGAGGAGTGGCTGCAAAAAATTCTTTCGGAAAATGACCTTCACGAGACGGATATTTTCATTATGACCGCCGAGACCGCGGGAAAATACCGCATTATCAAAAAGGAACTTTCCAAAGACTGCAAGGGGGAAAAGGTAATTGATAAGAGTTAAGACTGCCGCCGTACTCATTTCGGCAATAATCATATATTCCGTATGCTCCCTGTTCATTCTCGATGACCAGAACGACAAGTTCAAGGCGCGTCTTGAGGAGGTACAGCGTGTTTACGAAAGCGGAGACACGGAGGAAGCACTGCGGCTTTCAAATGAGCTGAACGAATACTGGCATGAATACGAAAAAAAGGTCACCATGCTTGTGCACGATGACGCTTTGTCGGGGATAAACATCTCCATCGCAAAGATAACGCCCTTCATTTCCAATGAAAACGACGAGCTTATTGCGGAGATACAGTCTATCTATCATCAGATAGACCAGATATATGAGGAGGAGTTCCCCAACTGGTACAATATTCTCTGAGCAGGCGGCTCGGTAACGATACAAAAGATGACCCCACCATTCCCAAGGTCATAAAAAAAGTCCGGCGACCAAAGCAGCACCCGCGGCGGCAACTGCAACCACGATAAGGGGCAGACCGAAAAACGCCGTAACAAGGGCAGCGACTGTTCCTATCGCCGCTGTGATGACATTTCCCGTTGAGTAGAAGATGGCGGGGAATGTCATTGCGCTCAGCACTGTGTAGGGGATATATTTCAAAAAGCTTCGCAGGAATTTCGATTTTATCTTTGACTTGAAAAGAGTGAGGGGGAGCATACGGATAAGATATGTGACCCCTGCCATTACGGCGATATACAGGGCTATGCTCAAGCTTCTTCCACCTCGTCTTCTTCATCGTCAATTGGGGCGATAAGCGCCATTACAGCCGCAGCTATTGACGCGCTTATGATAATGGCAAAGCCTACGCTTACCCCTGTGAGTACATATTTGAACAGCAGGCTTATGAGTGCGGCGATGAGAACCGCTCCGAACACGCTCCTGCTTTTTCTTGAGGGCGGAATGATTATGGCTATGAACATTCCGTAAAGCAGTATGCCCATTGCCGATGTGAACATCTGCGGCAGAGCCTGTCCTGCGGCGGCTCCAAGGAGCGTTCCTCCCGTCCAGCCTATAAATGAAATGAGGATAAGCCCATACATATACAGAGGCTTTATCCTTCCGGGCTGCGCGGCGGCTACTGCAAATATCTCGTCCGTTATGCCAAAGGACGCAAGCAGGCGGTGGGGCGTGGTGAACGACCTGTCCAGCTTCTGGGACAGGGACAGCCCCATAAGGGAGTAGCGCAGATTGATTATGAGCTGGGTGAGAGCCATTTCAATAAGCGTGCCTCCTGCGGCGATTATCTCAACTCCTGCCGCCTGTCCCGCAGAAGTGAGGTTTGACGCGGATATGCCCACGGCGGCGGCAACGGACAGCCCTGCCCGCACCGCCGTTATACCAAAGCCGAAGGATACCGAAAGATATCCTAAGGCTATGGGTATTCCGTGGAGTATCCCTTTGAAAAAGTCCGATCTCATTACTTGTTTATGAATTTAAGATTTTTTTCGATAAGCTCGCATCTCTGCTTTACGCAGTCAACCGAACGCAGGGGGTCGGAGGGGGTGTTGAAGGTATAGTCCATAAGCTTGTCGATGGTGGTGGAGGCAACGTGGACGCGGGTATCCGAGGACGCATAGTAGATATATACATCGCCGTTTTCTCTGACAATTGCGCCGTTTGTGAAGCAAACATTGGAAACGTCGCCCACTCTTTCTGCTCCGTGGGGTGCTATGAACAGACCCGAGGGAGAGGCGATGAGCTTTGTGGGGTCATTAAGGTCGGTGGCGAATACATAAATTACGTAGCGAAGACCTGCGGCGGTGTTTCTTACGCCGTGGGCGATATGTATCCAGCCCTTGGGGGTCTTGATGGGAACTGCGCCTGCGCCGTTCTTGACCTCGGTGATGGTGTGGTACTGTCTGGGTGAGATGACCACTTCCTCGGTGCAGATAACGGGGTTTGTGATATCCTCGCAGAGACCGAAGCATACTCCGCCGCCCGAGCCTGTCTGAATGAAATCGTCCTGGGGACGGGTGTAGAAGGCATACTTGCCGTCAACGAACTCGGGGTGGAGAACTACATTTCTCTGCTGGGGGGACTTGGACTTGAGATTGGGAAGGCGCTCCCATGTTTTCAGGTCCTTGGTGCGGACAATTCCTGCCTGTGCCACAGCGGCGGAAAGGTCGGAAACGGACTTGTCCTTGCTCTCGGAGCAGAATACGCCGTATATCCAGCCGTCCTCGTGCTGAGTGAGACGCATATCGTATACGTTTGTCTCCTCGGGCTCGGTGTCGGGGAGCTGCACGGGGAAGTCCCAGAAACGGAAGCCGTCAACGGGGCTTTCGCTCTCTGCAACGGCGAAGAAGGACTTTCTGTCGTTGCCCTCGACTCTGGCTACAAGGTAGTATTTTCCGTTCAGGAAAATTGCTCCCGAGTTGAGTACGGCGTTTACGCCCAGTCTCTCCATAAAATAGGGGTTGGTCTCGGGATCATAATCATACTTCCAGATAAGGGGGGCGTGGTCTGCGGTAAGAACGGGGTATTCGTAGCGGTCATAGATGCCGTTGTAGCTTTCGGCTGCACGGTTCTTTCTGGTGATGAGAGCCTCGTAGCGGGCTTCCTCACGGGCTTTGTTTGTTTCAAAAATGCTCATTGGCAAAACTCCTTTGCAAATATTTGCAGCAGGCAATAAATAACACTTGTTTATTATAGCATACTTTTTTCTCAAATTCAAGTAGAGTATTATACTAATTTTATGCCGTTATATGGACGGGGGACAAATTTCGGGTGTACCTTTTGGAATGTATGTGCTGGTTTTACAAATGGGGCGGTTTGTTTTTGTGGATATATACGAATTTTATTTAATTGGCACTTTTGTTCTTGACAAATGGGTACAAATGTGCTATAATTGAAGGTGGAAAAACGGACTGCCCCGATTTGAAGCAGTCCGCTCATATCACTCCGATACTATGACAAAATCAATATTTCCGCCCGAGATATCGGTCTTTACGCATTTTACCTTTACGTGCTGTCCTACGGAATATACCGCCTTGCCGTCTCTCGTAATGGAAAAATGTCCGTCAAACTCATATACCCCATCGGGGAGTGTTTCAAGCTTTACAAGTCCTTCTACGGTGTTGGGCAGCTCCACGTACATTCCGTAATCGGTGACGGAGCTTACCATTCCCTCGAATTCCTCGCCAAGGTGGGCGGACATATACTCGGCGATGTAGCAGTCCTCGCACTCTCTTTCCACACGCATTGCGGTAAGCTCGCATTCGGAGGACTGGAGTGAGGCGGCGTTTGCAAATCTGCCGTATTTTTTGGCTATCACCGCCGCAGGCTCTTTATTGTAGCAAAGGTCGGTGAGTATACGGTGTATTGCAAGGTCGGGATAACGCCTGATGGGGGAGGTGAAATGGGCGTAGTCCTTGAGCACAAGTCCGAAATGCCCCAGAGGTTCGTCCGAATATTTCGCCTTTGCCATTGAGCGCAGCACCATATTGTTTATTACGGGGGAGAGGTCGGTGTCCTTGACGGAGTTCAGTATCTCCGCAAGGTGGACGGGCTTCACGCCGGAAAACTGAGGGTGGGAAACGCCCAGTCTGTCGGTGACCTCGATAAGCTCGCTTACCTTTTCGGGAGCGGGGTCCTCGTGGACGCGGTAGACAAAGGGAATATTATTCTCACGGGCGGTCTTTGCGGCGGACTCGTTTGCCATAAGCATAAATTCCTCGATAATAAGCTCTGCCTTGCCCCTTTCCCTTCGCATAACGTTGACGCAGACCTCGTTTTCGTTTATGTCAAGCTTGCACTCGGGAGTATCTATCTGGGGTGCGCCTCTTTTCAGCTTATTGGCTGTGAGAATTTCCGCAAGCTCCTGCATAAGGAAAATGGTATCGAAAAGTCCGTCATATTTTTTCTTTAAGTCATCGGGGACGGCGCTTATATCATCTTTGCAGTCAAGTATCCTGTTTATCTCGCTGTAAACGCCCTTTACACGGGAGCGGATAACGGTCTTGCTGAATTTGTATTTTAAAAGCTTGCCCTCCTCGTCCAGCTCCATAAGGCAGGAAAAGGCAAGTCTGTCCTCATTGGGGTTAAGGGAGCATATGCCGTTGGATAATTCCTTTGGGAGCATGGGTATGACCTTATTTGCATAATATATTGATGTTCCGCGGAGGAAAGCGTCCTTGTCAAGCTCGGAATTTGGCTTTACATAGTGGGATACGTCCGCTATATGAACGCCCAGTGCATAGCCCTTATCTGTTCGGGAGACGGATATGGCGTCGTCGATGTCCTTGGTGTCGGCTCCGTCAATGGTGAAGATGATCTCGTCTCTCAGGTCAAGGCGGCTGTAGATGTCCTTGTCGGTTATCTTCATACCCGAAATGTGTCTCGCTTCGTCCCGGACGGCAAGGGGAAATTCCACCTCAACATCGTTCATATAAAGCACAGCCATGGCGCTGCTCACAGCTCTGTCGGAGCTGCCGAAAACGGCGCTGATACGGCAGCGGTGGTCGGCGTGGCGCTCGCCTCGCTTGGTGATGACCGCAAGGACCTTGTCCCCTTCCTTTGCGTCGGTATCCCTGCCACTTACGGCGATAAGGTCGCGGCAGAAGCTGTCGGGCTGAACGAAATAGCTGTTATTTTCCGAAACGAGGGTACCTGTAAATTCGGAGAAGCCCTCCTTTGCAACGGCGCATACCTCAGCCTCGGGGGACTCCCCTCTCGGGGGAATGAGCCTGCATACCACCGTATCTCCGGGCATTGCGCCCTTGAGATATTTTCCGGGGACGAATATCTCCGCTCCGTCCTCTCGTCTCACAAAGCCGAAGGTCTTGTTTATCCTTGCCACATCGGCTTTGAACATATCGTGAGCCTTGCAGAGGATATAGCCCTGCTTTGTAAGCATTATATCGCCGCTTTCGCAGAGCGCCGCAGCCGCTCTTCTGAAATCGGCGGTGGATATTTTCTTGCCCTTTACTCTGCCGTAAAGCGCTTTTTCGGGGACGGCACGCTTGCCCCCCTGCTCTAAAACGTTAAGTATCCTTGAAATACAGATCTGAGATATCTCTGCCATGATCTTCCCTCCTTATAATAAGGACCTGTCTTCACAAGCGTATGCGCACGTCTTTTCGGCAAATTCTAAAAATCCTTGCCGGGCGGCAAGCCCGCCTGCGGACTCCCCTTGTCTTAAATTATGCTCGTAAATCCGCACACATTTCTTGTGAAGACAGGTCCTAACAAAAAAGCTCCCGCACAGCGTGCAGGAGCGGTCAGCCTGAAATCAGCCCTTGGAAGCTACTACGGAAATGATATTTACCGCAATAACAATGACAAAGAAGATGAAGGCTACGATCTTGGTCAGTCTCTCAAGAGCCTTTTCTCTTGTATTCTGACCGTTCTTGCCGTAGAAGCTGTCATTGTTTGAGCCCTGAATGGCACTTGTCATACCCTGCTGCTTCTGTGACTGCATAAGAGTGATGACAACAATAAAAACGCTGCACGCTATAAGCACGATGCCGCTGACTATCTCGATTACGCCCATTATATTTTTTCCTCCATTTATATAAATAAACATACTTCGAAAGTTTACCTGATTTATTATACCACACCTTTTCAGAATATGCAAGAGCTTTGGGAAATTTTTGTGCAAATGAAACAATTATATGCGGCTGCGGCGGGGCGTAAATGCGTAATTGGCAAAGGATTTTTCAATAATTCAGAGAATGTTAATCAAATGTTGATTTAACTTGCGAATTTTTTGTGAGATAATTAAAATGTATAATTATATTTTTAAGAGGATACAGCTTTATGATATTAGCCATTGACATAGGAAATACCAACACCGTTATCGGCGGTATGCAGGACGGGAGGATCCTTTTCAGAGAGACTGTCTCTACCGTTCAGACCGCAGCCACCCTTGAATATGCCGCTCTTATACGGACTGCCTTTGAGCTTAACGGGGCTGACCACCGTACCATTGATGGGGGGATAATCTCTTCGGTGGTGCCTTCTCTGACCCTTACCGTCAAGGAGGCTGTAAGCCGTCTTACGGGCATCACTCCCATTGTTGTGGGTCCCGGCATAAAAACGGGGCTCAGCATTATGATAGACAACCCTGCTCAGCTGGGCAGCGGCATGGTGGTAAACGCCGCCGCGGGAATAAGGAATTATCCGCTGCCTCTTATCATAATCGATATAGGCACTGCCACCACTCTTTCGGTCATCGACAGAAAGGGAAATCACATCGGCGGTATGATAGTTCCGGGGCTGAGGGTGTCCCTCGATTCCCTTGTCACAAAGGCTTCCCAGCTGCCCCGAATTGCTCTTGAGCCGCCTAAGAGGATAATCGGCAGGAATACGGTGGAATGTCTCAAAAGCGGCGTTCTGTACGGCTGCGCGGGAATGATCGACGGGCTCATCGGACGGATAAACGAGGAGATGGGCGAGGTCTGCACTGCTGTTGCCACAGGCGACGCTGCGGGGGCGGTCATTCCTCTGTGCCGAAGCAGCATCATTATTGACGATGACCTTGCCCTGAAGGGGCTTATGATAATTTACGAAAAAAATATGTGACCTGTGATAAAGGGGGAGAAGGTTTTGAACGCTGAAAGCATTATTTTCGACCTTGACGGCACCCTGTGGGACAGCTCGGAAAATGTTGCCCTATCCTGGGACGAGACGGTGAGGGGACTTAATGATCCTCTGCTGAGAAACGTCAGGATCACGGGCGAGGACATAAGGGGAGTTATGGGAATGACCATGGACGAGATAGCAAAGAAGCTTTTCCCCATGCTCTCCGCCACAAGGCAGTTTGAGATACTTGATATGTGCGCCGAGAACGAGAACAACTTCCTGGCGGCAAAGGGCGGAAGGCTTTACGAGGGGACGGAAAAGACCCTTTCAAAGCTCTCGGAAAACCACCGCCTGTTTATTGTGAGCAACTGTCAGTGCGGATATATCGAGGCATTCTTTGAATACTGCGGTCTGGAGCGGCTTTTTACCGATTATCTCTGCTGGGGTGAGACGGGAAAGCCCAAGGACGAGACCATAAGGCTCCTTATGGCGAGAAACAATGTTACAAGCGCCGCTTATGTGGGAGATACGGCAGGTGACTGCGAGTCTGCTTACAAGGCGGAGATCCCCTTTGTACACGCTGCTTACGGCTTCGGGAAGGATATCCCCGGGGACAAGACGGCTGCAAGGGCGGAAAGCATCGGAGAGCTTACGGAAATTTTCGGCTGATATGTGTATCGGCTTTATGCGGAGGTGATGGTGTGAGCAAGGCTGCGGACAATATCCGCTTTGTCATTATAATGGCGGCGACCCTGTTTGTGATGTCTTTGGGCGCTTTACGGCTTATGAAGCTGCAGCTTGTGGACGGAAGCAGCTATCTGCAGAAGTCACTGAGCTCCAACACCGCCGAGCAGGTCATAAATGCTCCCAGAGGGGAGATCGCCGACAGCAGCGGTGAATATCTTGTGAGCAACAAGGCAGGCTTCAACGCTGTTATACAGAAGGCGTTCTTCCCCACCGACAACAGGGAGATAAACCGCATTATCCTTAAAGTTGCAAATGTTCTCGAGGAGGAAAATGTGAGCTGGGAGGACGCTCTGCCCATAAGCGAGAATGCTCCCTTCGAGTTTCTCCCCGACAGGGAAAGCGATATTGCAAGGCTTCGGAAAAATATCGGCGTACAGGTCTACGGTACTGCCGAGGAATGCATCATCGCTATGACGGGGCTGTATGAGACAGACCCGCAGCTCACAGACCGTGAGAAGCGGATAATCGCAGGAGTGCGGTATACCATGTATCTCAGGGATTTTTCCGTTTCAAACAGATACACCTTTGCGGAGGATATCACCATGGAGGCGGTGGTCAGGCTCAAGGAGCTTACCTACGAGCTTGACGGCGTGGATATCGTTCAGGAGGCAGTACGAGAGGTAAAGACGGGGGACGTTATACCCCATCTTATCGGCACGGTGGGAGCTATTTCCGCCGAGGAATACGACCAGCTCAAGGGCAGCGGCTATGCTCTCAATGACACCCTGGGCAAGGGCGGCATTGAAAAGGCTATGGAAAGCACTCTCCGCGGAAAGAAGGGCGTTCGCACTCTTGAAATTCAGGGGGGAGCGGTGGTAAACGATGAGATAACCGAGGAAGCTGTTCCCGGGAATACGATAAAGCTTACCGTTGACAGCGATTATCAGCGGAAGGTGCAGACTATCCTTGAAAACCATATATATTGGCTCAACAACCAGACATCTTCCAAGGCAAAGGGCACCGAGGCAAATGCAGGGGCACTGGTCGTTCTTGACGCAAGGAGCGGCGCTCTGCTGGCAGGCGCCACGGCTCCCACTTATGACCTTAAAGACTATCTGGAAAATTACTCCAAGGTGGCAAACGGGGAAAATTCCCCTCTTCTGAACCGAGTTACCTCGGGACTTTACCGTCCCGGCTCCACCTTCAAGACCGTTACTGCCACGGCAGCGCTTAACGAGGGTATCATCAGTCCCACAGACGTGGTGAACTGTCAGAAATATTACACCTACTGGGAGGGCTGGAGCCCCGAATGTACGGGATATCACGGCAGACTCAACGTGGTGGGCGCTCTGAGAGAGTCCTGCAACATCTTTTTTTACGAGGTGGGCAGGGTCATGGGCATTGACAGGATAACCGAGTATGCTTCAAAGTACGGTCTGGGCGAGGAAATGGGCCTTGAAACGGGACGGGGCGTTAAAACGGGCTACATTGCAAGCCCGGACACCTTTGAAGCCCGTCAGCAGGTATGGCAGGCGGGTAACGTCATTCAGGCGGCTATCGGTCAGTCGGACACCTATGTTACCCCCCTTCAGATGGCAGATCAGGCGCTTATGATAGGCAACAGGGGCGTGAGATATCAGACATATATGGTGGACAGCGTTTACACATACAATATGGAAGAGCTTGTGAGCAAGACCGAGCCGACAGTTGCCGCAGTTATCGAGGACAAGACGGGTCATACCTTTGACAAGGTCATTGAGGGTATGGAGGAAGCGGCTGCTTTTAAGGCATACACCTATCCCACGGTCAAGGAATATTACACCGACAGCTACCTTCTCACCGAGCTGCCGAAAAAGGCGGCTATCAAAACGGGTACTCCGCAGATGACATCGAAATCGGACACGGGTTCGGCGTTCATCGGCTTCTATCCTGCGGACGACCCCGACATTGCCTTTTCGGGCTTTGTGGAAAAGGGCGAGTATTCAAAGCTTATGATAAGGGAGCTGATCGAGGCGTATTACAACAAGGATTATCACATCGAAAAGCTGGGCGGCAGGACTGAGGAAGAGCTTGCGGCGGCGCTTTCGGATAATGAAGATACGGACAGCTTTGATGAAGATAACGAAGATCTTGAAGATTAAAGGGTGATAAAAATGTCAAAAAAGAAAAGACCCCTTACCGCCGACGAGGTGGCATATTTCTGCTATCAGCTTGAGCAGGTGCTGGACTCGGGCGTTCCCGTTTATGACGGGCTTACGGTCATGGCGGCTCAGACAAGGAGCAAAAGCACTCCCGAGGCAAATGCTTTGTTAAAATCGGTCACAGACTCCCTTTCCATGGAAAAGCCCTTGTATGCGGCTCTTGAGGAGGCGGGGGTATTTCCCGAATACTGCATTAAAACGGTTATGGCGGGAGAACTGTCGGGACGTCTGGACGAGGCGCTTTCCGCTCTTACGGAATATTACGAAAAGCAGGCGAGGATAGGAGAGAGCGTGCGGAGCGCTGTGGTATCTCCTATGATAATGCTGGTCATTGCTGCGGCGGTCATATCGGTGCTTACACTAAAAGTCCTGCCCATGTTTGCGGAAATTTTCTCCGAATTTGACCCCGAGGTCTATATGGCGGTGTCAAAAAGCGTGGGAACTGCCGCAGGAGTGGGTACGGTCATGCTCATGATCTGCGGAGTGCTTTTCCTGTTCGGGGCGGTGTTTCTTGCCGTAAACGGCAGAAGCGTGGGAACGGGCGAGCTCCTTGCGTCATTGCCCTTTTTTCGTCAGACTGCCGAAACGGTGGCTATGGCGAAATTCTCGGGAGCGGTCTCTATGATGATAATGAGCGGTCTTTCCGCTTCGGAGGCTCTGAGCAATGTTCGGGGCATAAGCAGCTGCAAGCGTGTGAATGAGCGCATTGAGCGCTGCGCTGCCCTTGTTATGAACGATGTTCCCTTTTCGGACGCTGTGGAGCAGTCGGAGCTTCTCCCCGTATTTTACGCCCGTACCCTGCGGGTCTCATACAGCTCGGGCTCCTTCGACACCGCCTGGCAGAAGATAAGCCGCCGTATGAGCGAAGAGGCGGACAGGAGCGTGGAACGTATAATCAGCGCTGTGGAGCCTGCTCTCACCGCTGTTCTGACCCTTGCCGCGGGGGCGATAATGCTGACTGTTATGCTGCCGCTTATGAATATTATGTCGGCGATGATATGATATTTCGGGAATTATTTGAAAATATAAGCTTTTGCGTCTCTCTCCGTTTATTACGGAGGGAGATTTTTTTGTTTCTGAGATATATTTACACAAACGTAACCAAAAATTTACACATCTGTCCCTTTATCCCCTAAAAATCCGCCCCATGCCCGAAAATACATCGTAAATTTTCCGTTAAAGTAAGATATGTGTAAAGTATTTCACGTATTCTTCATAATAAATGATTTTGAAATTCATCTATTTATGATAAAATGAATTTGTATTGTGAAAAATAGTATAATGATGAAACGGTCGGGCAGAAAACCCGGCAAGCCAAACGGAAAAAGCTTTCCTTATGGCAATGTGAAAGGATTGAGCAAAAGTATGACCATTTTCAATGTCATCCACCTGTTCGGCGGTCTCGCAATGTTCCTCTACGGTATGAATTTAATGAGCGACAAGCTCGAAAAGCTGGCGGGCGGCAAGCTGGAGCAGATATTCGAAAAGCTTACCTCCAACCGCTTCAAGGGGCTGCTGCTGGGTATCCTCGTTACTGCGGTCGTGCAGTCCTCCTCTGCTACCACAGTCATGCTGGTAGGATTTGTAAACTCGGGACTTATGCGCCTTTCACAGGCGATATCGATCATTATGGGTGCAAACATCGGCACCACGGTGACTACCTGGATACTGAGCCTTACGGGACTTGAGGGCGACAGCCTGTTTATCCAGTTCTGCAAGCCCAAGAATTTCGCTCCTCTTTTTGCTCTGGTGGGAGTTGTGATGCGAATGGCTTCCAAGGACGGCAAAAAAAAGGATATCGGCGGCATTCTTATCGGCTTCGGTCTGCTTATGTGGGGTATGGTCACCATGGGCGAATCGGTGGAGCCTCTCAGCGAGTCGGAGAAGTTCGCAAGCCTTATGACCCTTTTCAAAAATCCTGTTCTGGGTGTTCTGGTGGGCGCTGTTGTTACGGCGGTCATTCAGTCCTCGGCGGCGTCGGTGGGTATGCTCCAGACCCTTTCAAATTCGGGTCTTATCACCTTCGGAGCGGCTCTCCCCATTATTCTCGGTCAGAATATCGGTACCTGCGTTACCGCTATCATCTCTGCCGCAGGTGCTAACAAGAGCGCTAAGCGTGTTGCTGCCGTTCACCTTTACTTTAACGTTATAGGAACCGTTCTTGCGCTGGTTGGCTACTACACCCTTGACTCGTTTATTCATTTCACCTTTGCGGATATGGAGGTAACAAGCGTATCTGTTGCTATCGTCCATACCGTATTCAATATCGGCACGACCCTTCTTCTGCTGCCCTTTACGCAGGTGCTCGAAAAGCTGGCGTACCTCACCATCAGGGACGAGAAGAAGGAGCCTGCGGAAAATCTTGTGCTTCTCGACGACCGTTTCCTGAACACTCCCGGTGTGGCTATCGAGCAGTGCCGAAACGTTACAAACAGAATGGCTTCCCTTGCAAAGACCACCATTTCCCTTGCTCTCGACCTTTACAAGAACTTCGACGAGGATAAGGCTCAGATGATACTGGAAAATGAGGACCTTATCGACAAATACGAGGACATTACGGGAACATATCTGGTCAAGCTTTCGGGGCGCAGCCTTACCATGGACGACAGCCGCACCGTTTCCTGCCTGCTCCATTCCATTGGCGATTTTGAGCGTATTTCCGACCATGCGGTGAACATTCTGGACACTGCCAGGGAGATACACACCAAGGAAGTAAGCTTCTCGGCTATGGCAAAGCGGGAGCTGAACGTTATGTTCGGTGCTATCGAGGAGATACTCGATATCACTGTGAAGGCGTTTGAGGCGAAGGATATCGACCTTGCCTACAAGGTGGAGCCTCTGGAAGAGGTGGTGGACTATCTCCGCACTGAAATGAAATCCCGTCACGTGGAAAGGTTAAGGACAAAGACCTGTACTATCGAGCAGGGCTTTATATTCACCGACCTTCTCACAGACCTTGAGCGCATTTCCGACCACTGCTCCAACATTGCGGTTAATCTCATTCAGATAAATGACAACAGCTTTGAAAATCACCGCTATCTCAACGCCGTCAAGAGCGAGGACAACGAGAAGTTTGCGGAGCTTTTCAAGGAATTTTCCTACAAATATCCCCTGCCGAAAACTTCCGAAAAATAATAAAAAAACTTCCCCGAAATGCTTGGGGAAGTTTTTTTATGATCAGTATTCGGTCAGAGAAAATTCAGGCTCTCCGTATGAAAAATCACCGTCCGAGAAGTAAATGTCCATTTCTATCCGGACAAAGTCCTGTGGCAGCGAATTTTCACTGTAGCAAAGCACGGTGTCAAGTATAGTTATCCTGTCCCCCTCTATTGTGTATCCCACAATATTGGAGGAGTCTGTCCCCTTCACTCCGTCAGGAAATAGCTGAGAGGTGTCTGCCTCGAAAGTATTATCACAGCCATCGACCGAGAAGGTTATTGTATGTTTTTTATTATTTATCTGTGGATATAATGAATATTCTACAAGCTTTCTGTGGTCAAATACATAGGGCTTGTAGTGACCGTCGGTAAGCTTGTATATCACAAGCTCGTCAACCGCACAGAAGGTTCCGCCGAGCGCATATCTGACAGATGCAAGCTCTGTTTCGCCGTCACCGTCAAAATCTCCCGCATACACCTCAAAGGGTATGCCCAGCCTTCCCTGCCACTTGCATTGAAGCTCGTCGATAATGCCGTTATGCTCGATTATCACATAGTCGGTTTCGTAATAATCTTCTGAGTCGTAGTTTACCGGGGTATACAGCCATTTCTTGCTTTCATCAGCTATCATAACATATACATTTGCGTCTGAACCCTTCGGCTGTGCGGCAAGCATCGGCTTGTTAATATAGCTTTCGTCATTGAAGCATTCGTCGGTAAGAACAAAATCGGGGTCAAGCTCATAGTCGGGCTCGTCCGTAATTATGGGCGCTTCGGTCCCGGGTGTTCCCCAAGCCTCTTCCGCGCTGACAGTGATAGTTGTGTAGCAATTCTTTTCGCAGTCCCACTTTGCAACATCATACTCATCAAGCAATACCTGTGCATCTTTTATAATGCGGTCATTTTCATCGTCGATCGCTAATGTCCAGTTGTATGAAAGCTCATCTTTGACCACGCCGCCTGCGGTGGAGAATATCATATGGCGGTTTGAGGCGTTGTTTTCGCCCATAGCAATATGGATATGACTGATATCGCCGTAAGAAAGCTCGCCTTCAAAATAGACATCGTATCCCTGGCAGGCAAACTGTGCTTCGCCCGTCTCGTTAACGTAGACCGCAAAATCATTGCCGCCTTCCGAATCGCCTATTTCGCCATATATGAACGGTGTGGAAAATATGATAAATGCTTCGTCCTGTCCGCTGCCGTTAAAATCTCCGATATATGCGCTTACAAATCTTGCTTCGGGCTTGCCGTTATCGTTCAGATAGTCCTCAAATCCCACAAGCTGCTGCTCATTTTCCCCATTCGGGTCATAGCTTATAAAATAGTCGTACCGCTCATTGCCCTTGAGACATTCTCTTGCGGCGGCAAGCCATTGCTCGGGGACATCCTCCTTCGACCCCGCCGCATCAGCCATGATGTATTCAAAGCTATCGGTGGAGATCTTTCTGACTTCGGCTGTTTCGGCAGCGGTTTCTTCCGTTTCGGAGGCTGTGGTTTCGCTTTCCGTTTCGGAAGCAGTCGTTTCGCTTTCCGTCACGGCTGCTGTTGTTTCGCTTTCAGATGTGACTGCCGCAGTCTCGGATATTGTTTCGGATATCTCAGGCTCTTCGGGTCTTGCTGCACAGGCTGTGAGCAGCATGGCAAATGCCGATAAAAAAATAATATGCTTTTTCATCATCATACCCCTTTTGATTTGATGCAAAAAAGCGGTCGGTTATCTGTTCCCGACCGCTTTTAGGTTTCTTTATTCTGCAATGCGGAGCTTTTAGTCGAGAGACTTCATCGTGGGGAACAGCAGAACATCTCTTATAGCGCTGCTGTTTGTCAGGAGCATAACAAGCCTGTCGATACCGAAACCTATGCCGCCTGTGGGGGGCATACCGATCTCGAGAGCGCGGAGGAAATCCTCGTCAATGCTGTTTGCTTCTTCGTCACCCAGACGCTTCATCTCTTCCTGAGCCTCAAATCTTCTGCGCTGGTCAACGGGGTCATTCAGCTCAGAATATGCATTCGCCATCTCTCTGCCTGTGATGAAAAGCTCGAAACGCTCGGTGTATTCGGGATCTTCGGGCTTCATCTTTGTAAGAGGAGAAATGTCTGTGGGGTGGTCCATAATGAATGTGGGCTGGATAAGGTGCTCCTCAACAAATTCGTCAAAGAACAGATTAAGGATATCGCCCTTCTTGTGGCGCTTTTCATACTCAATGTGATGCGCGTCGGCAGCGGCTCTCGCCTCTTCAATGGTGTGTATCTCGTTAAAGTCAACGCCCGAGTATTTCTTAACTGCGTCCACCATGGTGAGCCGCTCAAAGGGCTTGCCCAGGTCTATCTCAACATCGCCGTACATTATCTTTGTGGTGCCGCATACTTCCTGTGCGCAGTGACGGTAAAGATTTTCCGCAAGGTCCATCATACCGTGATAATCGGTGTATGCCTGATAAAGCTCCATAAGGGTGAACTCGGGGTTGTGCTTGGTGTCAACGCCCTCGTTGCGGAAAACTCTGCCTATCTCGTAAACTCTGTCCAGACCGCCTACAATAAGCCTCTTGAGATAAAGCTCAAGGGAAATTCTCAGCCTTACGTCCTCGTTAAGAGCGTTGTAATGGGTCTCAAAGGGACGAGCGGAAGCGCCGCCTGCATTTGCCACCAGCATAGGCGTTTCGACCTCAATAAAGCCCTGAGCGTCAAGATAGCGCCTGATAGCCGCAATAATCCGCGAACGCTTTCTGAAGGTCTCGGCAACATCGGGATTTACGATAAGGTCAACATATCTCTGACGATAGCGTGCGTCCTGATCCTTTAATCCATGCCACTTCTCGGGGAGGGGGAGCAGGGACTTGGTGAGGAGAGTTATCTTCTGAGCGTGAACGGTGACTTCGCCTGTTCTTGTCTTGAAAACAAAGCCCTCAACGCCAACGATATCGCCCATATCCCAGGTCTTGAACTCCTTGAAGGCTTCCTCGCCTATGTCGTTCATACGCACATATACCTGCATACGGTCGGTGCTGTCGCGGACATCGATGAAGTTAGCCTTGCCCATATTTCGCCAGGTCATTATCCTGCCTGCGATCTTAACATTTATCCTGTTATTTTCAAGAGCAGCCTTCAGAGCCTCTTCATCGCCGTTAGCTTCAGCGGTAAGGCGCTCCTCAAGCTCTGCGTACTGCTTTCTTATCTCGGAATTTTTGATATTGTAGTCAAACTTGGTTATCTCAAAGGGATTTTTGCCCTGAGCCTTGAGATTGTCAAGCTTTTCCATTCTGACCTTCTTTAATATGTGGATATCCTCTTCGGTCTGCTCCGCCTCTTGGGCAGGGGAGGAGTTAGCCCTCAGCTGTTCATCTGCCATTTTTTTCATTCCTTTGCATTATTTTCTTACGGATAGTACGGAATATTATTTATGTCATATTCCCGATCATTCTATCTGTGCGGAGACAAACTGAGTTGCCCGCACAGATCAACAGCGCGACCTCGCTGCAGGTCGAACCTGCATTATTTGCTTATTTCGAGAACTTCCATCTTGATAATGCCCATAGGAGCCTCGACCTCGAGAATGTCGCCAACCTTTTTCTTGAGAGCGGCAATGCCGATGGGAGCGTCCTCGGAGATCTTGTTGTTTTCGGGGTCAGCCTCGGTGGAGCCCACGATCTGAAGCTCAAGTATCTCGTCAAATTCAAGGTCCTTGAGCTTAACGATGGAGCCGACGCCTATCTCATCGGTGGAAAGGTCCTCATCGCTTACCACCTCGGCGTTGCTTATCTTCATCTCGATGTCGGCGATCTCTGCTTCAAGGATAGCCTGCTCATTCTTAGCCTCGTCATACTCGGCGTTCTCGGAAAGGTCTCCGAAGGAACGAGCTTCCTTGAGCTTCTGAGCGACCTCTGCTCTGCGGACATTTTTGAGATATTCAAGCTGCTTTTCCAGATCCTTAAATCCTTCTGCGGACATTCTTATTTTCTTGACTGCCATAGTATATGACCATCCTTTCAATTACTTCGGATATAATTACCTAATTTAATATTATATAACAAATCCGGTTTTATGTCAAGAGATTTTCGGTAATTGAAACGCGATTTCCCGAAAATCAATTATTTATGAGTTAAAGCATTAAGCCTTAAAAGCTCCTTATCATTATCTGCGGTCATTATGATATTCTCTTCGGAGAACTCCGTCCGCATATCCTTTCCGTCCCTGCCGCAGGAAAAATTAAGCCTGTCATATTCATACCGCACCTCTGTCATACAGTTATAGTGTTCACATTTCCATCGGATATATATCCGCACCCATCTGCGAAGGAAAAAACGTCCCGTACGGAGATATCGCCAAAAGCGCCGTTTAAAGCCGAAAGCCCCCTGCGAGCCTTTTCCCTTGCGCGCTCGGAGGATATCTCGGGGAGCAGGAATTTTACCCCGCCGTCCTCATACAAAACGCCGATGCCGCAGCTTACGGAGAATATTTTAACAGGCTTTCTGTCCTCGCCGCAGAGCTGATATTTTCCTGCGGTCTCGCAGTTTTTCCTCTTTATCTCGGTCTTGATAATGCCGTAACCCTCCGCAAGCCTGCACAGATAATAAGCAAAGCTGCCGAAAACGCATACATCGATTATATTTTCATATGTCTTTTCAAAGCTTACAAAATCGTCCTCGTCACGCTGCATAATGTAGGAATTGCCCTCAGCGGTGATAACGGCAAAAAGTCCCGACTTGCCGAGAGGAAGAAGCTTTTTTACGCTTACCCGCGCCGCGGTAAAGCTGCTGTCCGAGTCCTCCGCGTCGCAGATATCGCTGCCCGTTATCTCTATCATCGCCCCGAGACTGACCGTTTTTTCAATCTCCCCGTCAGGGGTGCAGATATACAGCAGCGAGTCGGAAAATACGTAAAATCTTCCCTCAAAATAAGCCGCATATTCGGGAGCGGTGAGAGCGCATAAAACAGGCTCTCTATCGGTATCGTTGTAAACGAAAACGCCCCCTCTTTCGGTGATGAACATAACGCAGTCCTCACCCAGAGCCGCCCCCGATATCCCCACGGGACACCGTACTTCGGAAATGTTTCCCTCAAAGTCAGCCCTGCATACCGTGTGCCTGCCCTCCGAGCCGAAAACTGCCACGATCCCCCTGTCGCTGTGGGAATATACCGCCGACAAGGGCTTGTCGGTGCCGAAGGCGAGAGACTTTATATCTGCCGTGGCAGGCTGCAGATCGGGAGCGCTTCGCCTTTCGGCTTTTTTTGATGCCGCCTTTGCCTTGGGAGCGGGAGTTTCCTTTGCAGGCTTTGCTTTTGAGGTGTTTGCCGCCGCAATGCCTGCCGCCGCACCTGCCCCTGCCGCAGCGGTGCATAATAAAGCTATGTCCTTGGCTTTCATTTTATTTATCCTTTCCGAATATCCGTCTGAAAATAGATTTTTTCGGGTCAGCCGTCCGCCTGCTCAGGTCGGGTATCTGTAAGTCAAACATATACTCGCCCGTTTCCAGACAGTTGAGGACCCCGCTGTTATAATATTTCTCGGCGCTCTGATATCCCGTAGGAACGTAAAAAACCACATCAAATCCCAGCTTGCTCAGAAACGCCAGAAGTATGCTGTCCGCCCTTGATATCACATTCTCGCCCGTTGCGATATAGATGACCTTGGGATTTACCGCCGTAAAATCAAATTTCTGAATGATGCGCAGGATATCGCTGCCCATATTAAGAGCAATGTGAATTATCCTGTACTCCAGACCGCCTGACTTCTGGTCCTTTATCACATTTGCCTCAAGGAAGGAGGACAGCTTATCCAGGATATAGTCCTGGGTTTCCTCCTTGAGAAAGCCGTAATTGTAATTCTTGTGAGCCTTCACAGCCGACCTGTTCAGCCTGCCGTTTTTCATAAAGCCCACCGCATATTCGCAGGAGCCTTCCTCGTTTGTGATAGGCTCCCCCTTGAAAATAAGGGTGCTGTCGGGATAAGCCATTGCCATTTCGTGAAGCTCGTTCCAGTATCTGGGCAGGTCCTTGTCCTTGACCCCCGATATCTTCGCCATAATAACGGGAATGTTCACGGTGTCCCCCGAAACGCTGAAATTGGGTCTGAACTTCAGCTCCGAGCTCCACAGCATGGGAATTTCCTCGTACATTGTCCTGAGGACCACCGCATTCGCCTTTGCATACTGATGACTGCGGTAAATGCCCGTGTCGGTGTACATCATGCTGTCAAGCTCCCGCTCCGCATAGTATGCCACCGTGCCGAGAGATGCATCGCCCCCCTCTCTGGGGAATTTCTCCGCAGGCAGGGATTCCGTAAAATTCCGCTCATACATCAGGTCGTCATACAGCTCGCATTTGCCTCCGAGTTCGGGACGGAGAATTAAAACGTCCGCAGGACAGCGGGCTATCATCTTCACAAACATAGCTTCCGATGCATTTCTGCAGCCGCCGAAAATGATAAGACAGGGAAAGCCCTTTCTGCCGCCGCCGAAAAGCTCCTTCTGATATCTTTTCAGCCAGCACAGCAGGAAGACCGCTTTGGAGATACCCTTTCTCATATCGTTCCCGTCAGCAAAATACATATCCATCACTGCACAGAAGGCATTTCGCATAATGCCCTGCAGCTTGGGGTCGGAATGAACAATGTTCTGTGAAAGAGCGGCTGTCATATCGGCGGGAGTTCTGTAATTTCCCCGTGATATAGAATTTATCTCCTCGTTTGAGGGCAGCTCTATCGCCTTGTCTATAACTAAAGGGTCTCTCGTCTCTCTCAGCTTCATATAGAAGCTGTACAGGTCACTGAGATAGGTGGTCTTGTTCTCCGCGCCGTTTATCCTTGCATAGCAGGTGTAATAGGTGTCGGGCTCATTTCCTCTTGCGGCAGGCTCTGTTAGAATGTCCGCATAGATATTTCCCGATATCCACGCATTAACGCAGAAGCCGCCGTTTTTAAGTGCGGGAGCCGCATTGACTGCCGGCACGATCCTGCTTACAGACGGAGTGCCCGCAGCCGCATTCCGTACGCCGCTGCCTTTTTTCCTGATATCCGCAAGGGTAAAGCCCGAAGGAAAATCACTTCCCCCCGTAACCTCAAGAAGCGCTGCCATTTTTTCGCATTCGGGCAGCTTGTCAAAATAAGCCGCCCCGTCATATTCCGCAATAAGCACATCGCAGCCTGCCTTAACAGCCGCCGCCAGCATCATCATCTCGTGACGGGAAAGACCGCCTTTGCAAAGAATTTTCGGGGGATATTTCTCCTTTGAGGGAGCAAGGGCACGGGCAATGTCACGTCTGAGCCAGCACATAAACTTGATAAAGGTGTTCTTTAAAATGCTGTCGTTTTTGCCCTCGCTTTTAAGCCGTGAAAGAGACTCAAAAAAGCTGTCTGCCATAGCGGATAAGGCGCTGTCCGAAGCGTTGCAGCATTTTTTCGCCGCCGCCTTGATAAAATCCCTGTCAAGCTTAAAGTTCATAGCGCAGGAGCTTTCAAAATAAGCGATATCTCCTGCGGTGGGATTTGCCATACCCTTTTCGAGAAAAGCCCCGTGCCTTACCGCCAAAGCGAAAAAGCGCAGAAGGAGCTCCTCGGTGTCGGTGCCGTATTTATTTATCCTCAGAAAATGACCTCCTGCGGAAAGCTCTTCCGACAGAAGCTCTGCGGGTATGAGAATGTTCATATGCAAACCATCTTTCATTGATCTCTTAGATTTCCAACAAAGGGGATAATGTCCTTGTAGCCCACCGCAAGATTAAGATTTTGACCCTTGCTGAAGCCTGCGGTGCTTATGCCGATGACCTCTCCGTGCATATTAAGGAGAGCGCCGCCCGAGCTGCCCCCCGAAATGGGAGCGGTAAACTGTATCATATCAACGCCGTTTATCTCACGAAAGCCCGAGATAATGCCGTCCGAAACGCTGTTGAAAAGCCCGAGGGGACTGCCTATAGCCACCACCTTCTGACCTCTTCTCAGCTCATCTCTGCCGCTGTAGAATTTCAGAGGGGTAAGCTGCCTGTCAATGCGGAGAATCGCCAGATCGAGGTTCGGGTGATATTTTATTATCTCGCTTGTGCGGTAAATGTTCTCGTCGTTTTCCAGCTGAACGGAAAATGACCTTGCGCCTCCTGCCACATGGAAATTCGTAAGTATGTAGCCGCCCCTGCCGATTATTATGCCCGAGCCCGAGCCGATGACCCTTCCCCTGCTGTTGTGGAGATTTATCATAACCACCGATGAAGCGAGAGTGGCAAGCTCCTCAAAGGACATTTCGCCATTCTGAGCGGTATGCTCTGCGGGGGGAGCCGTGGGAGCGGGACTTGCCGCAGGCGCTTTTACGGGAGTTCGGGGAACGGTCAGAGGAATGTGCTTTCCCGAAACAGCAGGCACAGCGGCTTTGGGAGCCCTTGCCCCCGCCTTTGACGCAATGGCGACCGTACCCGAGCCTGCACATTCGGTGCTTGCAGGCTGATACTCGGGGAGAGTAAATTCCCTGTTTTCTCCGAGCCGGATAAGCTCCTCCCTGCGTGCTAATCCCTTCGGCAGTGAAGGTTCTCCCGCGGGGCTTAAAAGAAGCACGTCTATCCCCATATGCGCCGCCATAAGGCAGAAAAGGTATTCCTTGCCCCCCGCCTTTCCCGAGCAGACGAGCTTTGGACATTTCCCGTCCGAGCAGGACATTCCCTCAAGGAGCCTGTCCGCGCGGAACATAAGCATAGCCGCCAGATTTTTTTCAATGGAGGGATTTATATCCTTCCGCGCCGAGCGGTAAAGAGCGCAGACCTCTTTGAGCGCAGCTTCCGTCTCCGGGGGAAGGACCTTTTCCCCCTTGCACAGCCTGTCCCATTTATCGCCGTATTCCGCAGCCTCTTTAACTCCGGGCAGGGGAAAGGAGGTAACTCTGCGGTAAAGGCATCTCGCGTCTGCGGACAGTCTGCGGTCGAGCTTGATGATATCCTCCGAAAGGCGGGGGTAATACCCAGTTCCCACTATGAAATAAACGCTTCTTACCCCTGCTGCCGTCCGACCCCTCACATCGCCGAAGGCCTCAATTCCTGTTATCTTCATTGGATTGAACCGAATTTCCATTATCCCATAACTCCATTTTGACAAAAGAATTAAATGAATTTAACTGTAATTATATTATACAACATATCCCGAAAAAAATCAACGGGGGTACACATTACTATTATAGCACAAAAGTTCCCAAATGTCAATACCCTTTATAAAAAAACTGTGCAGAACATTCTCGTTCTGCACAGTGATGTTAATGCTTAGATACCAAATCCCGCAACCATATTCTTAAATTCGGCAGATGTTGCAAAGCCGCTGAATACCTGCTCTCTGGTCATACCGTTCTTCATCTTGGTGAGCCATCTGCTCTTTCCGCCTGCGTCGGCGTTTCTGTCGAAGAGTGCCTGATAAAGCGTATCAACAAACTGCTCATCTGTAAGGTTCTTGTTCTTGAACTCTGCGGAGAAGATGAAGGCGTAAGCGATATCCTTGGCATTGCTTGTACCTGCAAGATACTTGCCTGTGTGGCTGTTAAGACCTCTTACATCGTACTTTCTTCCGAGAGCCTTAGTGTACATTCTTGAAACATAAGCTGTGAGGTTAGCATTCCTGTCGCGGTTTTCGGGAGATGTGTAGGAGCCCTTTACGATTCCGTAGCTTGCGCAGAGCCTTGTAAATTCTGCGGAATTACCGAAGCCCTGGAGCACATAGCCGTAGGAGCAGCCGTTGTCAAGTGCTGTAGCCCATCTTGCAAGACCTGCCGCATCGGGGCTTCTGTCCAGCATAGTCAGGTACATTCTCTTGACAAATTCCCTGTTTGTGAGCTTCTTGTTTGCAAGCTCGGTGCTGAGAACAAAGCGTTTGACCACATCACAGGCAGATTCGCCCGATTTAAGTCTGTTTATATGACTTGCCTTGCCGCTGGGGTCGGGGGAGCGTCCGAGAAGATTAGCGTAAAGGCGCTCTACAAATGCAGTTACCTTTGCCTCGTCAAATACAAGGTCGCTGGGGTCTTCATCCACGCAGTCGGGAATGCTGATATTTGAATAGAAATAGCTGCCAACGTCCCAGTCTGTTTCGGGGTCGTGATAACCGTAGGGGTCGTTAGCCATGAATGTTGCGCTGCTCTTGTTGAACCAATTATAGTCGCAGGTGTTCTCAGCGTTGTCATTGTCCATCCAGGTCACATCAAGCTCATACCACTTGTCATAGAGCTTTATTCTGTTCCATGCGTGTACTGAGCTTACAACGGTGATACATTCAATTCCCGCAGCGTTGCAGAAATAATTCATTGTCATTGCATAGCCGTTGCATACGCACTTGTTGAGATAAAGAGCGCCCATAATGGTCTGGTCAATATAATCGATCTTAGTATATGTAACAGTGGCAGCGACCTTTTCCGCAAGCCACTTTTCCTTTGCAACAGTGCCCTCTATGGAGTTCATGGTGCTGAGCCAGGAGGTGGTGGTATTGTCAATGGTCTGCTTTACCTTGCTTCTTGTGCTGCCGTTCATGCAGTCCTCATTGATGTAGAGGTATATTTTGGAGTAATCGCTTGACCAGCCGTAGCCGTTGAAGGTACAGAATATCTGAGGATTTGAGTAATAGAACATCTGGTATAGATGGTCCATTTCATTTTTTGTGCGTGCAGCATAGTTGGTAACATAGCCTATGCAGTCGTCGCTGTAGGTCTTTGTAGAATTTATGCAGTCGTTGAACACACTGAGAATTTCATTATATGTCTTCTTTTCGGCAGAGGTAAGCTGGTCATAATAATACTCGCTGGAAAAATCATATGCAGCCGCTCTTGAGTAAACGGCAATGCCCTCGTTCTGCTGTCTGTCATATTCGAGGACCCTTTCGATAGCGGCAGCCTCGGCAGGAGAGATCTCTACCGATGTAACGCCGACGCCGTTATTTGCGGGGGGAGTGATGCTGTTAGCGATCTCGATACATTCGCTGATATCCATCTGCTGAGCTCTTTCAAGGGTCAGCTCGGGATTTGTGATGCCCTTTGTATTGGAGCCGGAAACAGCTGTCAGTTCGTTTGCGGGCGATGAAATACCGCTGACCTGATCCTCTGCAGAAGCTGATATACAGGGCATACTCAGGCACATCAGCAGAGACAGGAGCAATGAGACAATTTTTTTCTTCATTGTTTTTTTACTCTCCTTTTTTTAATTATATTATAACGACGGATACCCTACGGATATCCGTCGTTATATACTGTGGGGTGACTGCGTCAAAGGAAATTTAAAATGTTAAATTCCAAATCCCGCAACCATATTCTTAAATTCGGCAGATGTTGCAAAGCCGTTGAATACCTGCTCTCTTGTGTAACCGTTCTTCATTCTTGTGAGCCATCTGCTCTTTCCGCCTGCATCGGCTTTTCTGTCGAAGAGTGCCTGATAAAGCGTATCAACAAACTGCTCATCTGTAAGGTTCTTGTTCTTGAACTCTGCGGAGAAGATGAAGGCGTAAGCGATATCCTTGGCATTGCTTGTACCTGCAAGATACTTGCCTGTGTGGCTGTTAAGACCTCTTACATCGTACTTTCTTCCGAGAGCCTTAGTGTACATTCTTGAAACATAAGCTGTGAGGTTAGCATTCCTGTCGCGGTTTTCGGGAGATGTGTAGGAGCCCTTTACGATTCCGTAGCTTGCGCAGAGCCTTGTAAATTCTGCGGAATTACCGAAGCCCTGGAGCACATAGCCGTAGGAGCAGCCGTTGTCAAGTGCTGTAGCCCATCTTGCAAGACCTGCCGCATCGGGGCTTCTGTCCAGCATAGTCAGGTACATTCTCTTGACAAATTCTCTGTTTGTGAGCTTCTTGTTTGCAAGCTCGGTGCTGAGAACGAATTTCTGTGCCACTTCACAAGCGGATTTGCCCGATCTGAGGCTGTTAACGTGATTTGCCTTGCCCTTGGGGTCGGAAGCGCGTCCCAGGAGCTTTACATAAAGGCGCTCAACAAATGCAGAGGCATTTGCTTCGTTGAATACGACGTCGGTAGGATCGTCTTTCGTACAGTAAGGATAATCGATATTCATATAGAAGTAGCTGCCTGCGTCCAGGTCAGTCTGGGGATCGTGAGCGCCCCAGACCTTCGAGCTGTAATAGGTCTTTTCATTACTCATTGCAGTAGCTCTGCTTATGTTGAACCACATATATTCACAGGTGTTTCCGGCATCATCTCTGTCCATCCATGTTACATCTACCTCGTACCATGTGCCGTAGAGTTTAACACAGTTCCAAGCGTGTGTAGCGCTTACAATGGTGACACATTCAATGCCCGCAGCGTTGCAGAGGTAATTCATTGCCATAGCATAGCCGTTGCATACACATTTATTGGTGTAAAGAGCACCAATAAGGGTCTGGTCATAAGTATCATAAGTGTATGTAATTGTTGCACAAAGCTTTTCAGCTATCCATTTTTCCTTTGCAATGGGACCGGATATGTTATTTACGGTGCTGAGCCAGGAATTTGTGGTGTTGTTAATGCTGTTCTTGATAGTGTTTCTTGTTGATGAGCTGCAGCAGGAATCGAAGACGAATAAATAAAGTGTGGAATAATCTTCTGAGTATGCATAGCCGTGGTAGAAAAAGAACTGAGGATTTGAATAGTAGAACATCTGATTAAGATGGTCTACTTCAGCATATGTACGAGATGCATAGTTGGTAACGCTGTCAAAGCAGGCGGAGCTGTATGTTGATGTGGAATTAAGGCAGGTATTGCAGGCGTCAAGCATTTCGTTATAGGTTTTCTTTTCGTATGCGGTAAGCTGATCGTAGTAATAGCTGCTTGTAAAATTATACGCTGCATCTTTAGAGTAGACTGCGGTATTGTCGGTGTTTGCTTCGTCATATCCGAGAACTCTGTCGAGAACAGCCTCTTCAACCTCGGAAAGCCTGAATGAAGGAATACGGCGGTCTGTATCCTGAGGGGGCTGGATAAGGTTAGCCATCTCGATACATTCGGTGATATCCATCTGCTGAACATCGGCAACGGTCAGTTCGGGATACTCACGTCTGAAGGAGGTGGTGTAATCTTCATCGGGAGCGGATACTGCTGTGGATTGTGCCAGATCCTGCGATGCAGCGACCTGCGCAGATGCTGTCTCTTCCGCAGCTGCCGATACGCAGGGCATACTCATGCACATCAGCACTGCAAGGAGCAGTGAGACAATTCTTTTTTTCATTGGGTTTAACTCTCCTTTTGTGTATAAATGTATTTATATCATCGGAGTTATTTTGAGTGTCCGACGGTATATACGATAAGTTAGGCTTAACAGGTGGTATCAGATACCAAATCCCGCAACCATATTCTTAAATTCGGCAGATGACGCAAAGCCGCTGAATACCTGCTCTCTGGTCATGCCGTTCTTCATCTTGGTGAGCCATCTGCTCTTTCCGCCCGCGTCGGCGTTTCTGTTAAAGAGTGCCTGATAAAGCGTATCGACGAACTGCTCGTCTGTAAGGTTCTTGTTCTTGAACTCAGCAGAGAAGATGAAGGAGTAAGCGATATCCTTGGCATTCTTTGTGCCTGCGAGATATCTTCCTGTGTGGTTGTTAAGACCTGTTACATCGTATTTTCTTCCGAGAGCCTTAGTGTACATTCTTGAAACGTAAGCAGTAAGGTTAGCGTTTTTGTCGCGGTTTTCGGGAGATGTGTAGGAGCCCTTTACAATTCCGTAGCTTGCGCAGAGCCTTGTAAATTCTGCGGAATTTCCGAAGCCCTGGAGCACATAGCCGTAGGAGCAGCCGTTGTCAAGAGCGGCAGTCCACCTTGCAAGTCCTCCCGCATCGGGATTTCTGTCCAGCATAGTGTTATACATTCTTGTAACAAATTCCTTGTTGGAGAGCTTCTTGTTAGCAAGCTCGGTGCTGAGTGCGAAGAGCTTGACTACATCGCAGGCGGAAACGCCGGATTTGAGTCTGTTTATATGATTTGCCTTGCCCTTGGGGTCGGAAGCGCGTCCCAGGAGCTTTACGTAAAGGCGCTCTACAAAATCGGCGATCTCGTCCTCCTCGACAGTGACCGTTACCTTGGGAACTACCTCCACCTTGTATGCGCTGCAGCCGCTTACGGAGCAGCATACCTTGCGCAGGCCGCAGGTGGTAGTTGTGGCGGGAAGGGTTATTGAGGAAGTGCCGTTGTAATTATGGGTGTGTGCCGCTCCTGTGGGAATGTAAAGCTTTGTGAGAGTGAGAGCAGAGCCTGTATCGCCGATGTAAAACTTGAACACGCCCGAAAAGCTGCCGCCGGCGGCATTGAGCAGGGTCTCATATGACCATACTGCCACGCCGTTGGAATCACTGTCGGGAGCGACCTTTATCCATTCAAAGGGAGACTCCTTGTGAAATATAGCCTCGGGTGCATTGCTGCTTGAGTATTTGGCATAGAGCTTGTCGCCGCTCTTCATATTGAGAAGGAAGGAAAGGTCTGTAGTGTCAAAAGCCTGACCGAAGCCTGAGCAGCTGCTGCTGCCGGAGAAAATTATCTGTTCTCCGCTTGAAACTGTTTCGTAAGGGGGATTGCCGCTGTAGGCATTTATAAGAGCCGAAGCAACGCTGTCATAGGTAAATGAGAGGGAGGATCTGTTGAATAAGCCGAAGTTCTCTGCGCCTGTTCCGAAGCAGTTGTTGTCCCACCAGATGCAGGGGATGCTTTGCTCTGCGAACTGTCTTGCAAGAGAAGCATAGGTCTTTGCATAGGTGGCGCGGTGAGAGGTGTTACTCTTGTTGCAGGCACCAAATTCGCCTATAACAACGGGTATGCCCTTGCTGATAAAGTTGGAATTAAGGGTAGCGAATACTCCCGAAAGAGAGGTATAGTCGGACTCCAGCCAGTCGGAATGACCTGTTCCCTCAAAAGCAAAATCAAAGGGGAGATATGCATGAATGGAAACTGCCACCATATTATCGGAGGCAAGCTTTTTCCAGCCCTCCACCTTGGGCGCGTCGGCAGAAGCGCAGTATGTAGGCATCATAATAAGTCTGCTTGCGTTGTTTCCGCCTGTGGCTCTGATAGCGGCGCGGCCTGCTTCGTTATACTTGTTAACGCAGTCATAGTAAGCCGAGGTGCCGCCCCAGTCCTCATCGTGCCGCGGTTCGTTGATGGTCTCGAAAATAAGCTTGTCGCCGTAATTTTTAAAATAGTTGCCAACCTGTGTCCAGACAGCCTTCATCTCATTGCATACTCTTGTCTGAGTAGAGGAATCTGTGGATACCATTGTCTGAATGTCGTTATGGTGAATGTTGATGATAACATACATATCGTTTGACAGACCGTAGTTAACTACCTCTTCTACTCTTTTGAGATAATTGGTGTCGATAGTGTAGCTTGAGTCTGTGTAGTGCATATCCCAGCGCACGGGTATTCTCAGAGTCTTGAAGCCCTTTGCGGCAACAGCGTCTATCATAGCCTTTGTTGTGACGGGATTGCCCCAGTAGGTCTCATCGGTGGAATTTACCTCCAGGGAATTTCCCAGGTTCCAGCCCGGACCCATATCCGAGACCAGCTGGAAAGCGGTCAGACCTCTCATTTCGGCAGAAGCTGCTTCTTTTTCGTAAACCCGTGTTTCCGCAGCCTCATAGTCAATATCCGAGAAGTCAAGCGCGCTTGTTCCCGAAGGAATGACGGTCAATGCTGCGGCAAAAGCGAGCAGCAGGGACACTACTTTTTTTAACTTCATAAAACTATTTCCTCCTTTATTAAATTTAATTAAAAAGTTCAAACTATGTTTACTTAATTATAGCATTTGCTGTTGGTAATTTCAATAAGTTTCGGACTTTGTTAATACATATTTTACATAATTTGGGTCGGAGACTATACTATCCCCGTTACACAATATAAGCGGCATTCACAGCTGTTTTAACAGTTTCCTGATAATTGAAGATAAAGGCGAGCTTTATTGTATACGCTCCGGGTGTCTTCGGAGCGGAGAGAGACAGGTAAAATTTCTCCTCGCCGCAGGGAACGGGCACGGTCACTATAGACCCTGCTTTTTCGTTCAGCCCATTTACGAACCAGTAAGCCAGGTCAATGCACTTAATGTCCAGCTCTGTAAAGAGCTTCTTGTCAAAAGCAAGTTCTATCCGTGCGGAGCTGTCCGCTTTCAGCTGGATATATGCAGGCTTTGTGATCTCGATATTTTTATTCTCGTTGGCGAAAACCGTGTATGTGGGAACGGTCTTGTACTGAAACGAATAATGCTCTCTGTAGCTGTTATATACATCGGCAATGCTCTTTGCCTGTCGTACTGCATTATTGTAAATAATGACCTTCTCCATATTTTCGGCGGAAGTATTATCGTTAAGGGCAGTGCTGAAGCCCGCAAAGGGCTGCCCGGGCTCATATGCCTTTTCGCAGAAGTGTTCGAAGGTGAGCTTCTCGGGATAATATCCTCCCTCATTGCAGCTGTCAGGCTCGGGGAGACACATTGACCGGGCGCCTTCAAATGTAAATATTTCGGGATAATTTACAGCGGCAAAGTTGAAATATAATGAAAATATGTCCATACTGCCGTCGTTTGCTTCGGGATATTTTTCATACAGAGCGCAGAGGATATCTCTGTCGAATATCTGCATCTGATGGGACTCGTACATCACCCCGGGCAGACATCTGCTTTCAAGGAACTCCCGGGTTTTACGGCTGCATTCGTCGGAATTGTAAGGTCTTCCGCAGTAAAAAGCCCGATAGCTCCCGTCGGAAATGAAATCCCCGACAGCTATGGTTTTAAGCGGTCTCACATCATCGTCGGATAAAATAAACACATCATCGGCAAAGGAGGTCAGCGTATCCTTTTTGTACTCAGTGACCTTCACCTCAAGCCTTCCGCTGTAGGATATCTTAAAGTCCGTCTCCTTGCCGGAGGTGCATATCAAAGCCTTTTCCGCAAAGGGCATAAATCTGTCATAATATTCCAGAGACTCGGAAACGCGGGCAGGGTCACGGGAAAAAATGACGAGCTGCTTTACATCGCTTTTTGCAGCAGCGGTTTTATTTTCCAAGGAAAGAAGTGCCCTGACCATATTCTCTCCGCACATGTCCCAGGAAACGGGTCTGAAATTTTTTATCTTTTCCTTTTTTTGGCGGTACAGCTCCTCATCGGAAGCCAGCTTCATAATTGAATCGATGAGAGAATTTTTGTCATTGAGCGTGAAATAATCGGCATACTCTCCGCCCACCTCCCGCAGAACTTCAATGTCCGAAGCAACTACAGGGGTACCCAGCTGCAGCGCCTCGATCACAGGCAGACCGAAGCCCTCGTCATAGGTCGGGAAAGCAACCGCAAACGCGTGTTCATAGAGGTATTTTATTGTCTCGTCGTTTGGCCTTTCAAAGAAGAAGAGCTGCTTGTTGAGCAGGGGGTGAAGTTCGATACGTTCTCTGAGCTCGCTGACATTCCAGCCGAATTTTCCTGCGATAACAACGCTTATGCCCTTTTTGGCAAGACCGCTGTCCAGCGCGTCGATAAGAAGCTTATGATTTTTTCTCGGCTCCACCGTACCGACCATCAGGATATACTTGTCCAGCTTCTCAACAGCACGGGCAACCTGAGGCTCCACAGCGTCCTTTTCATCTGAGCTGCTTATCCCCTTAAAATCTGCTCCCAGAGGAACGACCCTGCATCTGACAGGCTCATGACCCAGCTTTTCGCAAAGCTGCTCAATATTTTTCTGTACAGCCTTTGATGAAACGATGATAAGGTCGCAGAACTGTATGCAGGCGCCGATGTATGACATAAAGTTGAAAACAGTTGATTCCACCGCAAATTCGGGGTGCTTTATTGGAATGATATCATAGACCTGAGTGAGTATGCGGATCCCTCTCTGCTTGAGGAGCGGATAGAGACTGCTTCTTACAAAGCGGCTGTTCCAGACATTGTCCATGTCGAAGAATACCGAATGGGGGGAAAGGTCGTCAATGCTCAGGAGCTGTTCTGTGATAAGCTCGTCCCTGTCGGAAAGCCCGCCTTTGAGACATCTGTATAATTTATCGTTATCCACGACTCTGAAGCGCTTGTCGGCAGGAGAATAGTCAAGGAGGACAGTATCCGTTTCAGCCTCGGAGATAAGCTTTTTTACCACTTCCGATACAACGCGCTGTATTCCCGTAAGATAGCGGTTCTGAAGGTAATTGGTCAGAAAATTTGTAATATCTGCATATACTTTCAAAGCAAGGACATTCCTTTCGTACTTTATATCTTTATCCCCAGGGAGTTTACAATTCTTCTTTCAAAATTCTGCAAAGAAACAGGCTGCAATTTGTATATCTTCTTTATCAGCTCTCTTAACGGGTCATTTCCCGAGGGCGGGGGGGAGCCTGCGCCTACATTCCTGGAAGCGTGTATATTATTTTTTACAAATATCCCTCTTTTTCTGAACTCCTCGCTTGACATCAGCTTTTTTATAAGCATTGCCTGAAATTGCTCGCAGGGCAGTTTCATTTCAGCAGCCAGACTGCTTTCCATGGTCTCGTCGGGAAGGCGGCCCAGCAATGCTTCGCAGGCGAGCTGCATAAATTCCCTGTTGTCATTGCATCGGCACAGCTCGGATATATCCACAGTATCTCCTCTGTTAACGGCGGCGTACATAAATACCTTCTTATCAAATGAGGAGAAGGCTTTTCCCGCCGCGGTCATATTGGAGGAAGTAATATCGAATATCCGCGAATAAATATTATTTGTTCCGTAAACATTTTCGTCCTTTTCCGCACTGACAGCGGAGAAGGCTTTTTTATCGCATATCTCAATGGATATGAGATTAAGACCGACTATGTTGTCGTCCTGATTATTCGGGTGTATGGAGGACTGTCTGTGTCCGTTGAGGTTTTTGAGCATAAGGGTAAGCTCGCCGCCGTTTACGGGGATATTATCGGGCAGGCTGAAAATAATATCGGTTTCCATTGCGCTGTCAAAGGTCCGGCTATGGACCTTCTGACCGTTGGCATAGAATGAAAAGGAAAGCTTTTTCTGCTCTCCCGCAATATTCGCCCTGCATCTTATCCTTACTTTCAGGCTTCCGCTGTTTTCGGGGAGCCTGAAGGTCATAGAAGAGCGCCTGCTCACAGTCCATCTTCCCACAGAATTTGGGAAGTCGATGCCGTCAACAAAAATATCGGAAAAACGGTTGAAATATACCTCTTGGTTCAGCGGCAGCACATACCAGTCCTTAACGGCGTCTTTAAGGGAGTATAAATATCTGCCGAATCTTTCGCGGAAGTCATTTTCAAAATAAAAGAAGCTGTTTCTGACCTCCTGCTCCTTTTCGGTGAGCTTGAAATCGGTGGCGATATAGTTTTTTATGAGCTTTATGCATTCGTCATTTGAGTCGGCTATATTGCAAAGATAGGGACCGACCTTCTTGTAGGGAAAGATAAGGTCTGTCAGATTATTGTAGATGATGCAGTCCTCCATATCGTCTATCCTGAGGAATATGACAGGCTTTTTCTGATACCACATCTCAAAGCACATAGACGAGTAATCTGTGATAAGAATGGAGGCTTCCGATTTTACTGCTTCGATATCCTCGTCCTTAACGATGTCGATATTCTGCAGAAGGTCATATCCGAATTTATCCAGAACGCTGTGATGGAGAGCCATTTTGACCTTGTAGCCGTTATTCTTTACCGCAGGGTCGGACATAAGGGCTTCAACAAAGGACACTAATGTTTTGTAATAAACACTTTTTTTGACGTCATCTAACTTTTCGAGATAACGTCTGTGAGTGAAAAATAAAAATATTGTTTTTTGGGAATAAAGGGGGTGGATATAGTCCCATCTGCACAGTCCGTTTTCAACTATATTCTCAGGCCGGAACAAGCCTCTTTCAAGAAATATCCTTTTCTCGTAATCGTTTGCCACAACGACCTTGTCAAACATAAACGAGCTGAAGGAGCGGAGCTTAACGAAGGTTTCCTTAAAGAAGTTGACTCCGTGCTGAGTAAAGATCGTGAACATTTCGGGACTGCTTTTGGCTGCCATAGCAAATCCGGGTATAACGTGGTTGAAAACCTGATACGAATCGCAGACTATCTTAGTTCTTTTAAGATACTTTAAGATACGGAAGCGGAACTCTCTGCTGTCTGTATAGCCTATGATATGACTGCCGTATTTTTTCTTCATTTCGGGATATAAGGAGCAGTCCTTGTTCATAACGTAGTAGGGCTGAAGCTCCTTTTCGGCGCTGTCCATCATATACAAAAACATATAGAAGTTATCCTGAGGGACTGACTGCGCTTCTATAAAGTGGTCTGCAAAGAGGACGATATCGCGCTTTGTGCGGCTTCTGACCGCTTTTAATAAGCTGCTGTTAAATGATGCCTTGACGATTTTTTTTATCATAACATATGACCCCGTATTTTCATTTGATAGATATTATTCCGGAAGCTTTCCTGTTTTCAGAAATTCTTCGTACAGGTCGCATACCTGTTCGGTATCGCCTATCATTATCTGGTGTCCCTTGTTCAGCCACAGCACTCTTGTTGACATTCGTCTTATCTGTGAGACGGAATGGGACACAAGAATGGTAGCAATACCGCTTTCGATTATTTCCTGCATTTTTTTCTCGCTTTTTTCCTTGAAGACACCGTCGCCGACGGAAAGTACCTCGTCAAGAATGAGCAGGTCGGGGTTTACAAGGCTTGCGATCGAAAAGGCAAGCCTTGACTTCATTCCCGATGAAAGCTGACGGAAGTTCAGGTCCTGAAACTCCTGCAGTCCCGAAAATTCTATTATCTCATCGTACTTATCTTCCATAAACTCTTTTGTATAGCCGAGAAGCGCACCTCTGAGGTAGGTGTTTTCCCTTACTGTCAGGTCGCCGTCGAAGCCCGAAGCAAGCTCAAGCAGCGCAGCCGCCCGTCCGTTAAGGCAGACCGAGCCTTTTGTAGGTATCATAATACCCGTTGCGACCTTCAGAAGGGTAGACTTGCCCGCGCCGTTTGTTCCGACGATACCCAGAAGCTCGCCTTTTTCAAGCTCGAAATTCACTCCGTCAAGAGCCCAGAAATCCTTCCTGGTATTTTTCTTTGTCAGAACGTTTATCACATAGTCCTTGAGACCGATATCCTTGAAATCACCGAGTACATATTTTACGGAAATATCCTTTACACTTAATACAGGCATAATGTAATTCCTTTATTTATACATAATACAAGAACTTATAATTTAATTTGCGGTAGACCACACAGCCGATGGATATGGCTGCCAGAGCATAAAATGCGCAGAGGCAGTTTATTCCTGCTGAGGGAATGGTGTTGTACAGAACGATCTCTCTGAAATAGTATATATAAACATATACCGGATTGCAGAAAAACAGCTTCTGCATAGTTTCGCTGAAGGTATCGATGCTGTAGAAGATGGCGGAGAAGTACATCAGAGCCGTTTTAAAGATATCATACAGATACTGCACATCGCGGAACATGATAAACAGCGCCGACAATATCATACCCACGCCCAGATTGAATATCACCAGGCAGACGATAGGCACTGCCAGCAGCAGGAATTTCGGAGTAAAGGCTATCCCGTCGCACAGCACGAAAATAAAGAATATCACCAGCGTCAGCAGGAAATTGATAAGGCTGGCGGCATTTTTGGACAGCAGGAAAAGATACTTCGGAACATTTATCTTTGAAAAAATGGAGGCATTGGCATACAGCGAATGCATACCCTGGGTAGTTGAGTCGCTGAAGTAGGTGAAAACCAGGTTTCCGCAGAAAAGATAGGTAACGAAATGGTTGATGTTCCTGCCGAAAAAATTGGTGAATACAACTGCCATGACCGTCAGCATAAACAGCGGTGACAGCAGGCTCCACAGCATACCCAGCACAGTTCTTTTGTATTTCTTTTTAAAATCTCTTTTTATAAGCTCTTCCAGTAAAAAGCGGTTGCTTTTCAGGGTGTTGATAATTTTATTGATTATGCTCACCAACCTTGCATTTTTATGACATCTGACTGCGGACGGAATTACAGCCTTACCGGTAATTTCTCCAGTAATCGAGGATATCGGTCAGGGATCTTTCAAGCTCTATGCGGGGCGCCCAGCCCGTATCGGTTTTCAGCTTGGTAATATCCGCCTCGATCTTCGGCACGTCGTTGGGGCGAAATCTTGCGCTGTCCGTCTCGATACTGATCTGGGCGGAGGACAGCTCGCAGATCTTGTCAAGAATACTGCTGATAGGTATGGCTTTGCCGCTGCCCACGTTATAGGTCTCGCCTTTTCTGCCCTTTGCGGCAATATCTGCGTAAGCGCGCACCACGTCTCTCACGTCGGTAAAATCTCTCTTTGCGGCAAGATTTCCCACCCTTATCACAGGCTCGTTCCTGCCAAGCTCGATATCGGCTGCCTGCTTGCAGAAATCCGAAATAACGAATTTGGGCAGCTGTCCGGGACCAATGTGGTTGAAGGCGCGCACCGAGATTATATCCATATCATAGGAACGGCAGTACAATCTGCCTATCATATTCTGGGCATACTTTGTCACCGCATAGATATTTCCCGGGTCGGGCAGCACGGTCTCGTTAACAGCTTCTTCTCTGTTGGCGGAGTGACCGTATTCCTCACCCGAGCCTATAAGAATGATCCTTGCGGAGGGCACGGTCTTGCGGACTGCCTCAAGAAGGTCGATGCAGCCCTTGATGTTGATATCCGCCGTAAGGGCGGGCATTTTCCAGGAAAGGGCAACAGAGCTCTGCGCCGCCAGATGGAAAATGCAGTCGGGAGCGGTGTCCTCGAGCAGGCTTATTATGGCGTTCTCATCAAGGATATCAAGATCCTCGGTACGGAAATCACCCTTTGCCTCGCCGAATATTTTAATGCTTTCGCCCGGCAGCTTGGTGGCGCATACCTCATATTCGCGTGAGATAAGCTCGTTTATCAGATAACCGCCCACAAAACCGCCTGCACCTATTACTAAAGCTTTCATATAACTATCCCCAAATCATTGCTCCCTCCATAAGGGAGGCGCAGTCTCAGGCTCTTGCGATCTCTTTTTCAACAAGCTCGAGATCGTTCTTGACCATTCTTTCGACCAGTTCGCAGAAAGGTATCTCTCTTACCCAGCCAAGCTCCTTTTCAGCCTTTGTGGGGTTTCCGAGAAGAAGGTCAACTTCTGCGGGACGGTAGAATTTGGGATTTATCCTTACGATAGTTTTGCCTGTTGCAGCGTCAGTGCCGATCTCGTCAACGCCCTCGCCGCTCCACTTCACGTCAATTCCCAGAGCCTTGAAGGAAAGCTCCACAAATTCTCTTACGGTATGGGTCTCGTGGGAAGCGATAACGTAATCGTCGGGCTTGTCCTGCTGGAGCATGAGCCACATTGCGCGCACATAGTCCTTGGAGTGGCCCCAGTCGCGCTTAGCGTCCATATTGCCGAGCTCCAGGCAGTCCTGCACGCCCAGCTTTATCCTTGCGGCAGCGTCGGTTATCTTTCTTGTAACAAATTCAAGTCCTCTTCTCTCGCTCTCGTGATTGAAAAGGATACCCGAGCAGGCAAACATATCATAGCCCTCTCTGTAGTTCCTTGTTATCCAGTGAGCGTAGAGCTTTGCAACGCCGTAGGGGCTTCTGGGGTGGAAGAAGGACTTTTCGGTGTATCCGTCAAAATTCTCGCCCTGGTCCTCGATGCAGCCGCCGAACATCTCGGAGGTGCTTGCCTGATAGTATTTTGCGTCGGGCTTTACGGTCCTGATGGCTTCAAGGATATTTGCAGCCGCAACGCCTGTGATGTTTGCGCTTGCAACAGGCTCCTTGAAGGACTGGGCAACGAAGGACTGAGCCGCAAGGTTGTATACCTCATCGGGCTGCGCTTCCTTTACTGCGGATATCATAGCTGCCATATCGGTGATGTCTCCGAATATGAAGTTTATCTTCTTCTTAGCTTCCGTTCCCTCAAGGTTTCCGAAATCAAGTCTGGATTTGCGGCGTACAAGACCGTATACCTCATAACCCTTCTCAAGCAGAAGCTCTGCAAGATATGATCCGTCCTGACCGGTAACTCCGGTAATAAGTGCTCTTTTCATGATTTTATTCCTCCATTATTTCTTTACAGACCTCAAGCACGCTGCTTAGCATAGCTTTACAGTCAAAATGTTTTTTTACTCTTTCGGCTGCGTTTTCTCCCAGCCTCCTGCGAAGCGGCTCGTCCTCGGTCAGACGCTGTATGGCATCGGCAAGCTCGGAGACGCTTCCCGCCTTTACGGTCAGACCTGTTTCATTATGCAGGCTGACCCGCGGAACGCTGGTTTTCAGGTCGGTATTGATGACCGGTTTCCCGTAGACCATAGCTTCAAGCTGGACTATGCCGAAGGCTTCGCTTTTTTCCACTGAGGGAAGCACAAAGATATCGCAGTCCGCAAAAGCGCATTTCAGTTCTTCATCGGGAAGATTTCCCATAAAGTGGACCCTGTCCGAAACAGGCTCCGCCATTGTGCGGAGCTTTTCCTCATCGGCTCCCGTGCCGACTATGAAAAGCTCTGCGCCCTCAACGGCTTTAAAGGCTTCGAGCAGTACCTCGCAGCCCTTATAGTAAACCAATCTTCCCACAAAAAGCACCTTTATGCTGTGGGGGTGCTTTCTTTTATCGGAAAGAATGGGCAGCTTTTTTATGCTAAGATATTTTTCCCTGTCTATCCCATAGGGAACGAAACGGCATTTGTCACGATACTTCGGGATATAGGCTGAGCCGTCAATATACCCTTCGGTGGTGACGAATATCACATCTGCGCGCCGCAGTATTCCCTGAATGATAGGGTCTATAAGCTTCAGCAGCCGCTTCTGCTTGACGATATCGCTGTGCCACCACAGTATGACCCTGCCCTTGAAGCCTGAAAGCAGCACTGCAAGATCACCCAGGGGAAAGGGGTCATGTACGATGATAACATCGGCTTGTCGGGCAAACTTCCTTACGTAAAACGGGAAGGAGAGGGATATGGGCATTGAAAAAAGCATACCCAGGCTCCCCGCCCGAAAGACCTTTATGCCATTGACGGTATCGTCCGAAGTCCTGCCTTTGGGTTTACAGACCAGCACCTGCATATCGGTAAGGCTGTCAAGCCCCTCGGCAACATCCTTTGCCACAGATTCGATCCCGCCCACCCAGGGGTGATACAGCTTATTTATCTGCAGGATCCGTATTTTGCTCATAGCACAGCTCCTCAAACAGTTTCAGAAGGGACGCGGCATTTTTATCCCAGGAAAATTGGTCTGCCCGCTCAAGTCCCATTATCGACTGCCTTTCTGCTTCTTCCTTGTCCAGCACCTTCAGCAGAGCGGCGGAGATCTGCCCCGCGTCATTGGGGTCGGTCTGAAGTCCGCATTCGCCCACTACCTCGGGCAGGGACGTTGTATCCGAAACGATAACAGGCGTTCCGCAGGACATGGCTTCAAGGGGCGGCATTCCGAAGCCCTCATAAAGGGAGGGAAAGCAGAATGCGGCAGCCCCGTTCATCAGCACGGGAACGTCATCGTCGCTTAAATAGCCTGTAAAAATGACCTTATCTTTAAGCCCCAGCTCCTCGGTCCTTCTGAAAATATCATCATAAAGCCAGCCCTTTCCGCCTGCTATCACAAGCAAAGGGATATCGGGCTTTTCCGACAGTGCAAGGGCATAGGCTTCGATGAGCTTCAGGATATTTTTCCTCGGCTCAAGGGTGCCCAGATAGAGATAGTATTCCCCGCCGATGCCGTATTTCTCCGCAGTTTTTTTGCAGATACGGGCTTTGTCCTCAATGGGATAAAACCTTTTTCTGTTTGCGGCGCAGGGGATAACGGATATTTTGTCGGGGTCGGCATGGTAATGCTTTATTATCTGCTGCCTGCTGAAATCGGAGATGGTGATTATCCTGTCCGCCCGCTTTATGGAACGGGCGAGGGTGAGCTTCAGCATGGTCTTTGTGCGGAAATTCATAGTCTCGGGGCAGTCTTTTATTACGGTGTCATACACCATGAGGACCTTTTTCCCCTTGGCAAAGGGCGGCAGATAGTAGTTGAAAAAAACGGTTATATCCGCACTGTTGCGGAAAAACAGCCTGTAGGGCAGCGGGACAATGCTCCATATCAGCTGATAGAGCGTTGCGCTGAACCAATGACAGCAGTTTATGCTGACACTTGGCAGGTCATATTCGGCGGCAACGGTCGTATGCTTTCCGCGGGGGTCGAAATACTGCAGGCAGTATTCATTGTTCTTATCCAGCCTGAGCAGAGCGTTTATCATTTCCTGCTGATAATATCCTATGCCCGATTTCGAGCTGTGGAGCATAGGCTGGATATTAAGGGATATTTTCAAATCAAACAAACTCGTTTCTGTTGCAGATTTTAAGGTTTTCGATGACCTTCTTGACGTCCTGAGTGCTGTCCTTGGAGCAGATGAGCAGGGCGTCGTCGGTATCGACAACTATAAGGTCCTCTATTCCCACGGTGGCGATAAGCTTCTTATTGCCGCATACGATGGTATTCTTGGTATTGACGCTGATAACGTCTCCCTGGACCATATTGCCGAACTCGTTGGTCTTGTTTATCCTTTCAAGGGCGAGCCAGCTTCCCACATCGTCCCAGCCGAAATTTCCGGGGATAGTGAACACGTCCGAAGCCTTTTCCATTACGCCGAAGTCGATAGACTCGGACCTGAACTTGGGGAATACGCTGCTTACGGTGCTTTCAAAGGCGTCGGTCTGCACGCTGTCATATATCCTGTCCAGACCCTCTGCCATATCTGGCAGGTGCTTGCGGAGCTTCTTGTCGATGGAAGATGCCTTCCATACGAACATACCGCTGTTCCAGAGGTATTCGCCCGAATTGCAGTATTCCTTTGCAAGCTCGATGTTAGGCTTTTCAACAAAGCGCTGAACGCCGTATATGCCGGGATAGGCGGTCTCGTCGGCACTGAACTGGATATAACCGTAGCCTGTTTCGGGGTATGTGGGGGTTATTCCTATGGTCACGAGATTGCAGCCCTCTTCGGCAGCGCCTATGGCTGATCTCAGAGTGTCGATGAACATCTGATTGAATTTGATAAGGTGGTCGGAGGGGAGCACCAGCATTACTGCGTCCCCGTAGCGCTTTCTTATGACAGAGGCTGCCAGTCCGATACAGGGAGCCGTATTTCTTGCGGCAGGCTCGAGGAGAATGTTTTCCTCGGGTATCTCGGGGAGCTGCTCTCTTACCAGGTCTGCGTAATTGGCATTGGTAACGATGAAGGTATCCTCGAGAGATACAAGGCTTTCAAGCCTTCCCACCGTTTTCTGTATCATTGTTTCCCCGTCGCTTGTCAGGGAAAGGAACTGCTTGGGGAAGCTGTTTCTGCTTCTGGGCCAGAAACGCTCGCCCCGTCCGCCTGCCATGATCACTGCTGTTATCTTCATACTATATCTATTCCCTTCACGTTTTTGTTTGCATTGTTATGCGAAAAGAAGGAGTGCGCTAAAAAAGTTCAGATAATTATATTATACTACAATTACTTGATTAAGTCAATATGAATGAAAAATTTTAATTATAACGCCGCGTTGACAGCTTTGCACCGCGGCAAAGCGGTTTCATGAAAAACGAGTTCCCCCGAAGGAGAACTCGCCGCAGTCTGTCGAAAAAGAAATGACAAATATATACTATGCACAAACCCATACAGAAATTGCTATGTCAAAAACGTTCCACCGGAACGTTTTTGAGGGTAAGTTACCTAAAACTTGTAA
>NZ_JBJERV010000021.1:0-3560 GCF_051882455.1 Huintestinicola sp.
AGATTGGCAGCGTTCTATCTGCCGCCTTTGTCTACAGAACGATTAAAGATTAGTAAGAATAGCGAGTATGTATATTATAGCACATATGAGCTATAATGTCAATAGTAAAATCGAACAAATATTCTTATAAAAATTCAAACATATTTTCCAAAAAAACGTGCTGCCCGAAACGGACAGCACGTCAGTCAGTCGAAATAGCCGAAATCTTTCATCTAACAAAAAGTTCGTCTGCATAATTCGGCTTCAATATGTAAGTTACCGAGCCACAAAACAGGGAAATTATTGCTGTTTCACCAACGAGATGGCTTCAGCGACACGCTGACGTGCTGCCCGAAACGGACAGCACGTTTTATTTTTCGGTAACGGGTGAATTATCGGAAAAGCGTTCATTCATCGAAAAAACACAGCCGCAGTAATTCTGCCTGTAAATGCCGTATTCACGAGAAAGCTCAGTGGAGCGCTTGTAGCCGTTTCTTTTTTTGAAATCGGAAAAGAGGTATCTGACGCCGTATTTCTCAGCCAGCTCACCGCCTATCTCGTTTAGCTTTTGAGCATTTTTCATAGGGCTGATGGAAAGGGTGGTGGTAAAAAAATCTGCCCCCATATCCCTTGCCGCAGCAGCAGAGGCTTCCAGCCGCAGCCGATAGCAGGCAAAGCACCTTTCTCCGCCCTCACGGATATGCTCAAGCCCCTTTACAGCCTTGTAAAACTCACCGCTCATATGCTCAGCGCCAATGAAGCCGATAGGATTTTTTGCGGGCAGCTCGGCGATAAACCGTTCCTGTTCCGCGCGGCGCTTGTAAAACTCCTCTTCGGGGTATATATTCGGGTTATAATAAAAAACCGTTATCTTAAAATAACGGGAAAGATATTCCAGAACATAGCTTGAGCAGGGTGCGCAGCAGCTGTGGAGCAGAAGAGAGGGGACAGTGCCCTCTCTCTCGATACCGCTCAGTATCTTGTCAAGCTCGTTCTGATAGTTTATTTTATTCATCTGTTTTCTCCGCAGCTTCGGGAAGGGTGAGGAAGGTCTCATCGGCAGTCCGTGTCTCACTTTCGGAGGGCTCTTCCGTTACGCTTTCGCTCTCCGACTGAGCTTCATCTGAAACATCGGTCTCTGCCGGGGAATTAGCTTCTTCAAACTCGGTCACATCGGACTGTATCTTGGAAAGCAGCGTCTTATAAGCCGATGACTTGAAATGCATACCGTCAGACTCAGCATAAGTGCTGTTGAAATAGCCTGTTTCGTCCTTGAGAATGGAAGCAGCGTCCACGAAAAGCATTCCGTTGGCAATGCAGTAGGATTTCAGGCTGGTGTTATATTCATTGATCTTAGCCATAACATCAACATCTTCAACAGTATTGTCATAGCCCTTTGTAACGGGAGGAACGCTTATAATGACGACCTCGGTGTCGGGGCAGGTCTCGTGGATAAGATCCACAAGGGTGTCGGTGGACTGGAGCATATTTCCCACAGAGAGCCACTGAATACCGTTGGAGCCGAGCATGATGTAAACGCGTTTGGGCATGGTATATGAAAGCATTGTGGAAATGCCTATCTCGCCGTAGCAGGTGGATACGGATTTAGTAAGGACGGTGGAGGGATTGAGTCCCACCTTCGCATAAACGTTTTTATCGTCTAAAAAGCCGTAAAGAGAATAGCCTGTGGAAATGGAGTCCCCGATAAACAGGTCTGAGGAAAAGAACTCCGAATCATAATTCGTATCGGGCACAGGGGCAGATGCCGCAGGTACCGAGCATTCGGTCTCAAGGTTGATGGTCTCGGCTGTTTCGGTCTCAGGGGCTGCGGTGTCGGAATGTGTCTCTGCAAGCTCTGTCAGATCGGGAACAGAAGTCTCCTCGGAGGAAACGGAGGAATTGCTTTCACTTTCGGATGAATGAGCGGCTGAGGTCTCTTCGGGAGCCTCGGTCTCGGAGGGCATATCTTCTGCGGAGGTGTCAGCCTCGGTCTGTCTGCTTGCGGCATCGCCTGCGGAAACGGTCTCGCTGTCGGAGCTCAGAGCGGTTGATCCTTCGGAGGTCTCAGAGCTTCTTATGCTGCTGACCTCGCTGGAATAATCCGTTACCGAGGGGAGCTTGGGGGAAACAGGCTCCTGCGCCTGTCCGCAGCCGGAAAAAATGACTGCCGCCATGAGAAGAGCAGCGGAAAGCCTTCCGCAGAAAGGCTTTGCTCCATCTATCGTATTATCGGACATAGGTTCTGATGATCCTTTCTTTGCCATACAAGAAATGCTGGATTTGCTAAATTTAATTATATCACATTCTTTCGGAAAGTTAAAGGGGGTATGACTGTAAAATTTTTGGCAGGATTTGCCGCTGTTTTATACATTCTGCATAAAACTGAAAAGTGTGTCGAAAATGTAAATTTTTCACCATTGAATTAACCGTTTTTCAGGCACCTGCATATAAATATTAACAGATATATTATCTATAGGCAATGAAAATTTAATATATTCGTTTGGATAATATTGTATAATTGTATAAAAGGGGAGGGAGTGCAATGAAAAACGGCAAAATAAAAGGCTTTACGCTCATTGAGCTTATTGTTGTCATTGCGATCATCGGTGCACTTGCGGCAATAATCGTTCCGTCGATTATAGGCTATACTCACCAGGCAAGAGCTGCAGTAATTACAGGAAATGCCAGAAATGTTTACAATGCTGCAAAAATGACAGTGCTGGAGTCTTTCGATGAGCTTAAAATTAACCCGGGAGAGATATATTTCGGAAATGATTCGGGCGATGCTCATGCAATGGGCGGCTCGGACGATCTTTCTGTCGGAAAGTTTATGGGCGATGATTTTCAGGGGCATTACGCCTTTGTGATATCCGAAAACGGCACAGATGTTGATTATGCCGTTTGGAGCAATAATTACGCCATCAGCGCGGGGGATGTCAGAGTGTACTCGCCTGACGAGGTAGAAAAGGATGTAACAGGAAAGGGCATCGGCAGCTATCCCAACGGCTGACCCTTTGTGAAATAAAAACGAATAAAAATATAGCGGCTGTCCAAAGTTTTGCAGAACCGAATTAAACGGAACGGGGTGCGGTTATGGGAGCTTTTCTCAGCCTTAGAAGGACCTGCGGCGTTATGGCTGCGGCGGCGCTTATTTCTTACATAGTTATGCGTATTCACAGCGTTTATCTTGCAGGTATCCTGCCGGGAGCCGAGGCGCCTGCAAGTGAGATATTTTTTGCTGTCCAGACCGTTCTTCTGGTGTGCGAATGGATATTCGGGCTTTTAGCGGTGGGGAGCTGTATTTTCTGTCGGCAGTTTCTGCCGGGCGCGGTTGGAATAATGCTAAAGCTTCTGCTTATCGCAGCTGTGTCCGCACTTGCGCTGTTTGCCGTCTGGCTGGTGGCAGGGTTCGGCGGAGCAAATGCCATGACTGCGGCAGGCGTAAAAATATTTTACAAATAGACCTAATGATCGGGCGCGGATAAATTCCCCGCCCGATTCAGCTGGTCGATAAAGCGGATAAATGAAAAAAGTTGCACAAATAAACACAACACTAAAAGTTTCGTCCACCTTTTCAAAGG
>NZ_JBJERV010000022.1:0-15606 GCF_051882455.1 Huintestinicola sp.
AACATACTTACCCTCAAAAACGTTCCGGTGGAACGTTTTTGACAAAGCAATTCCTCCATTGGTTTGTGCATATTATATAATTGTCGTTTCTTTTTCGACAGACTGACGGCTTTCGGAAAATCCCCGAAAGCCGTTTCAGCTTCATTACTTTTCCGCGATCACCGCGCTGCCTATGATATGTCCTCTCTCGCCCTCCGTATCAATGTGCCTGTTTCTGAAATAAACTCCCAGATTTACAAGCACAATGGCAAGATTTAAAAAGTAAGCGGCAAGCACATAGTTTATCTGATGGGTCATGAGCTTTGCGGTTATGCCTGCGATATAGCCCGTAATGATGAGCATTATAAAGGGCAGGCTCATATTTTTTGCGGAACGTGCCTTTATCGCCTTTATCACATTCAAAGGCCAGGAAAATCCGAAGCAGACAAGCATTATTGTTTCTAAAACTGAACTCATAAATTTCATATCCTCTCTTGATTTGTTTTTGACTTTAATTATATTATACTCTTGACAACCGCCAATGTCCAATATATAATTATATCATAATCAATAGCTTTAAAGCTATCGATTTGAACATAATAATAGTTTTTCATCAACAAGCATAAAAAAGTTATGCATATTTACCGATTTCCATTGAAAGGATATTGCTATGGAACTTTTGCAGCTGAAATATTTTTACGCCCTTGCCGCCGCTCAGCACGTGACCAGGACCGCCGAGCAGCTCCACATTGCCCAGCCCTCCCTCACCCAGACCATCCACCGCCTTGAAAGCGAGCTGGGGGTGAAGCTTTTCCGGACAAGCGGCAGAAACATCGTCCTTACCGAGTACGGCGTATACCTTCGGGATAAGCTTGAGCCTGTTTTAAAGAGCATAAACGAGATCCCCGAGGAGCTTCACGCCCTTGCGGGGGAGCGTGAAAACCTTATAAGAGTAAACGTGCTTGCCGCTTCAAATCTCATTACCGACGCCATCATCGAGTATCAGAAGCTCCGCGGCGACGTAAGATTTCAGATACATCAGCACAACGAGGAGGAAAACTCTGACATCACCGTCTTTACCCGTGAATTTTTCCGTCAGCCGCAGAACAAGGGGGACAGGTATTACATTTTTTCCGAGGAAATTTTCCTTGCCGTGCCCAAAAGCTCTCCTTACGCCATGCGGGAAAGCGTCTCCCTGAGTGAAATGTCCGACAGGAAATTCATCGCCCTGGCAGGCTCAAAGGGGCTTCGCTCCATATGCGACAGATTTTGTATGCAGGCAGGCTTCCGCCCCGATGTTATCTTTGAAAGCGACAGCACATCGGCGGTAAAAAATCTTATCGGTGCCAATATCGGCGTTGGCTTCTGGCCCCATTACACCTGGGAAAAGCCCGATGAAGGCTCCATGGCGCTCATTCCCATATCCGACCCTGTGTGCGGAAGGGACATCATAATCCGTCTCCACAGCGACAGTGCAGACCACGCAGAAGCGGTGAGATATTTTAAATATCTCACGGATTTTTTCGACAGGCTGAAAAAATAATTTATAAATCGTTTTCATTTGTTGACAAATTAAATAAAAAAGGATATAATTGATAAAAAGATTTGTTGAAAATTTGGAGGATCAGATGAACGGCATAACATTAGTTGTCCTTGCAGCGGGAATGGGTTCACGCTTCGGAAACAGAATAAAGCAGCTTGAGCCTGTGGGACCGCAAGGCGAGCTGCTTATCGATTATTCGGTCACAGACGCCATAGACGCGGGCTTTGACAGGGTGATATTCATTATCAGACGGGATATCGAAAAGCTGTTCAGGGAAACCATCGGAGACCGTATCTCAAGGCTTATAGAAACCGAATATGTCTTTCAGGAAAAAAACGAGCTCCCCTGCCGCAGCGAGGATTTCCCTCAGAGGACAAAGCCCTGGGGCACCGCTCAGGCATTATATTGCTGCAGAAACGTTATAAACGGTAATTTCGCTGTGATAAATGCAGATGATTACTACGGCGGAGAGTCCTTCAAGCTCCTTGCGGATTTTCTCAAGGCGCCCGACGCTTCCGCCTGCTCGGTGGGCTTTGTGCTGAAGAACACCCTGTCCGACCACGGCACAGTCAACAGGGGCATATGCCGCATTAACGAAAACGGGCTTCTTGCAGCGGTGGAAGAGACCAAAAAAATTCAGCGTGACCCCGACGGGATCATCCGCGGATCGAGAAAAGGCTCTCCCGTCACCCTTGACGAGAATGACATCGTATCAATGAGTATGTGGGGCTTTACTCCCGATTTTATGGAGCGTCTTACCGAAAGCTTTACCGGCTTTATAAGCTCTCTGGAAACGGGGGACGTCACCTCGGAACTGACCATTGCCGACGCTGCGGACAGGGAGATACGCCAAAAGGGCTACGATATAAAGAATATCCCTACCCAAAGCAGATGGTTCGGGATCACATATGAAGCCGATGCAGAGCTTGTAAGGCAGGCTCTGAAAAACCGTACATAATACTAATTCTCAATCAACCTATAGACAAATCCTCGGCTAGAATAAGCCCATTCGTCGTCAAGCTCCCTTGCCGGGCGGCAAGCCCGCCTGCGGTCGCTTTCCTAGACTGGACTTATTCTATCTGTCGCCTTTGTCTATAGAACGATTTAGAATTAGTATAAAAAATAAGCTGTCCGAAAGGGTCCACAGGCTTTCGGACAGCTTTTTTGTATCATTTCACCTCATACGGCTCCCCTATGCTTTCGCAGAGCGCCCTTACCGCCTCGGGTATCTCGGGTGAAAAATCAAGAAACCACTCTATACTTTCCTCGATGTATTTTCGTCTGAACTCGGTATCCGCAGCAAATGCGCTCCTAAGATTATGGAGCCTGTCCGCCCCCTTGACCGCATAGGCGATGGGGTCTGACTTTATCCCCGAAATATATTCGGACATAACATAGCCCTCCTTCTTTGTAAGGAGCTTTACCGCTCTGAGCACCCTTTCGCCGCCCAGGGCTTCTATCTCCTGCTCAGTGGCGTCAGTGTCCTCAAGGAGGTCGTGAAAAAGAGCGGTTATAAGATATTCCTCGTCCATTCCCCGCTCCCGCAGGATATCCGCAACGGCAGCCGGGTGGGTAATGTACGGCTCTCCGCCCTTGCGAAATTGTCCCTCATGTTTTTTTGCGGCAAATTCATAGGCTGCGGCGTATTTTTCGGTCATATCGCACTGCTCCCTTCACTCTTTCAAAAATCATTCCATTTTATCATCATCGAGATCTTTCTCGCCCTCATATATATCGCAGACCCTGTACTCCTCCTCTTTCGGGGGCGGAGTCTCCTTGTTTTCCCTGCCGAGGAGCCTGTCAACTGCGGCGGCGATCTTAGGGAGAAAAACGGTAACTATATAAATAAGCACCATTGCGGCAATTCCCGCAAGGAGCAGTGCCCAGACGGGAGTCCCGGTCTCTGCGCTGCCCGGAACAGGTTCGCTCCGGTCTGTTGCGGACGTTTCGGTGTAAGCTTCTTCAGCGGTCATTTTTTATTCCTCCCGGTAAATTCATCATTACAATTATACCACATAAGAGATATCGTTTTCAACCAATTTACCAAAATTTCCTCCCAATTTTTTACGTCAATTTCCACAAAAACGCCTTGATTTTTCCATCGGAATATGATAGAATATTATAAAATCATTGCTTGTAAAAGCATAATAAGGAGAAAGAAAGATGAATCCAAGAATAGGAATAAGACCCGTCATTGACGGCAGACAGTTCGGGATAAGAGAATCTCTCGAGGTCCAGACAATGAATATGGCAAAGTCCGCCAAGGAGCTTATCGAAAGCAGCCTGCGCTATCCCGACGGCAGTCCCGTGGAGTGCGTTATCGGTCCCTGCACCATCGGCGGCGGCGCGGAAGCCTTTAAGACAGAGGAGTTTTTCAGCACTCAGAATGTATGCGCTACCCTTTACGTCACACCCTGCTGGTGCTACGGAATGGAAACTATGGACACAAATCCCATGACCGTAAAGGCTGTTTGGGGCTTTAACGGCACAGAGCGTCCCGGAGCCGTTTATCTTGCGGCTATCATGGCGGCTCACGCACAGAAGGGTCTGCCCGCATTCGCAATTTACGGCAGAGACGTGAAGGATGCAGACGACACCTCTATCCCCGAGGACGTTAAGGAAAAGATACTCACCTTTGCAAAGTGCGCCGTTGCAGTGGGCTGCATGAGAAACAAGGCATATGTGAACATCGGCGGAGTGGCTATGGGCATTGGCGGCTCCTACTGCAATGCGGATTTTATGCAGCATTATCTCGGCATACGTCCCGAATGGGTGGATATGACAGAGATACTCAGAAGAGTGAAGCTGGGCATCTACGACAAGGCAGAGTATGAAAAAGCCCTTGCCTGGACTAAGGCAAACTGCCCCGAGGGCATGGATATAAACACCGCTCCGAATGAGGGAAATCCCGATGTTATGAGCAAGGAGGAGCAGTGGGAGTTCTGCGTTAAGATGACTCTCATTATCCGCGACATAATGCTCGGAAACGAAAAGCTGGACGAAATGGGCTGGCACGAGGAGGCAAACGGCAGAAATGCGATATACGGCGGCTTCCAGGGTCAGAGACAGTGGACAGACTGGCTTCCCAATGCGGATTTTGCCGAGTCCATTCTGAATACTACCTTCGACTGGAACGGAAACAAGCGTCCCTCCATACTTGCCACCGAAAATGACGGCTTAAACGGAACGGCAATGCTTTTCGGAAATCTCCTTACGGGAACGGCTTCCATATTTGCCGATGTTCGTACATACTGGAGCCCCGAGGCTGTTGAGAGAGTTACGGGAATAAAGCCCACAGGCAGAGCCGCAAACGGATTTATCCACCTGATAAACTCGGGTGCCGCTGCTCTGGACGGCACGGGCGCCGCAAAGGACGAGAACGGAAACGGCGTTATGAAGCCCTGGTGGGACGTTACCGAGGAGGATAAAAAGAATATCCTCGCAAATGCTGACTGGTGCCAGGCAAATCTTGGATATTTCAGAGGCGGCGGATTTTCCTCCCACTTCAAGACTATTGCCGAAATGCCCGTTACAATGATAAGAGTGAATATCATAGACGGCGTTGGACCCGTTCTTCAGCTTGCCGAGGGCTACACCGTTTGTCTCCCCGATGAGATACACAAGCCCCTTGACGAGCGCACCGACAAGACCTGGCCCACTACCTGGTTCGTGCCCAATCTCGTGGAGGGTAAAGCGGCGTTCAAGGACGTTTACTCGGTAATGGCAAACTGGGGCGCAAATCACGGCTCCCTCACCTACGGTCATATCGGAAGAGAGCTTATCGCCCTTGCTTCAATGCTCCGCATACCCGTGGCAATGCATAATGTTCCCGATGACAGGATATTCCGTCCCCACTGCTGGAGCGGCTTCGGCACAGCCGACCTTGAGGGTGCGGATTACAGAGCCTGCGCTCATTACGGTTCACTTTACTAATATACAAAGCAGCTTAATGGCGAGCCGCCGGGAAAACCAGCGGCTCAGCCTATGTCCGACCCCGGAATATCGAACGGCGGTCAAAAAAACACTTGCCAAATCTTCCGTTTTATGGTATAATGGCAACAGCAACGGAAAATTTTTTTCCGATCCCCCGTATCAGAAAGGATTGTAATAATATGTCAAATTCTCCCGAGTGGATAAAAAAGTCCGCTGTATACCACATCTACCCTATGGGCTTCTGCGGCTGTGAAAGAACAAGAGCAGAGCTGGGCAGCGAGCCTGTTCACCGTATCAAAAAGATAATCGAGTGGATACCTCATCTGAAATCTATGAACATAAACGCCGTGTATCTCGGACCTATCTTTGAGTCTGCGGCTCACGGCTATGACACCTCGGACTACACCAAGATCGACGCCCGTCTCGGCACAAACGAGGACTTTACCGAGGTCTGCGAGGCTCTCCACAAAAACGGTATCAGAATTATCCTTGACGGAGTTTTCAACCATGTGGGCAGAGAACACCACGCATTTCTCGATGTAAAGCAGAACAGGGAGCGCTCCCGTTACTGCGGCTGGTTCTGCGGACTGAATTTCGGCGGAAATTCCTCATATAACGACGGCTTCTGGTACGAGGGCTGGAACAACTGCTATGACCTTGTAAAGCTCAATCTGAAAAACGGCGAGGTGGTGGATTACCTTCTGAGCGCCGTTAAGATGTGGATAGAAAAGTGGGACATTGACGGTATCCGCTTCGACGCGGCAGACTGCCTTGACCCCGATTTCATCAAGCGGATACATTCCTTCACCCGCTCCTTAAAGCCCGATTTCTGGCTCATGGGCGAGATAATCCACGGTGATTACCGCCGCTGGGCAAACCCCGAAATGTTCGACTGCGTTACCAATTACCAGTGCTTCAAGGGAATTTACTCCTCCCACAACGACCGCAACTATTTCGAGATAGCTCATTCCATCGAATATCAGATGGGTCAGTACGGCGACACATATATGTACAACTTTGTGGATAACCACGATGTTGCAAGGCTTGCAAGCCAGCTTACCGACTATGACAGGATATACTGCTGCTACACCCTGCTTTACACAATGTACGGCGTTCCCTCCGTTTATTACGGCAGTGAGTTCGGCATAAAGGGCGAAAAGGGCAGAGGCGCAGACGCAGATATGGCTATCCGCCCCTGTCTTGAGCTTGACGATATCCCCGGCAGAGATGACAAGCTCCTTGCCCATATTTCCGCTCTGGGCGCTATCAGAAATGAGTTCCCCGCAGTTCAGTCGGGCTCCTACAAGAAGCTTGACCTTAGAAATCAGACCTTCCTCTATCAGCGCGAAAAGGACGGTCAGACCGTTTACATTGCCCTTAACATCAGCGACGGTGATCATACCTTCAGCATTCAGACAGGTGCCGCAGCTCTTGCAGACCGTCTTTCGGGCAAGCATTTTTCCGCTTCAAACGGCTGTGTAAGCGTTACCGTTCCCAAAAATCATTCCATGGTGCTTGTGGACGCAAACATTCCCGTTCCCGAAAAGCCCGCTCCTGTTTATGAGGAGAAAAAGCCCGAGCCTGTTAAGACAGAGCAGCCCGCTCCCGCACCCGCTCCTCAGCCTGTTCCCGAAAAGCCCGCTCCCGTTCCCGAGCAGCCCAAGGAAGAAGCTGAGCCTGTCCGGAAGGGCACTCCCTCCGCAGGCATTCCCGAGGGCAGAAAGATAGTTATCGGCGGTCATTACAAGCATTTCAAGGGCGGCGATTACGTTGTCCTCAATGTGGCATATGACCACGAGACAATGGAAAAGCAGGTCGTTTATATGCAGGTATACGACAAGCCCAGAGTTTGGGTAAGACCTCTTTCTATGTTCCTCGAGGACGTAAATGACAACGGCAATATAAAGCCCAGATTTGAATTTATGGGTATGGCAGAATAAAAAAGCAAGCGCTGTGCGGCACTCATTCGCACAGCGCTTTTTTATCTGCCCGAAAGCTCTTTCAGCTTTGCTCTGATAAGCTCTAAGGCGTTTTCGGGACTGACCGCATCCGAGACGGCTGTCTCCATCGGACAGAAGCCATTTCCGGAGCGGTTTATTATGGCTTCAGCAAGGGTATCGTACTCAGATCCAATGCCGTATTTTTTCAGAACTCCAAGAGCCCTGCGGCTCATGACTCCGGCATATAGCTCCTTTACGCCCAGAAGCACGTACAGATACGCCGCAGCCGCTCCCACGATCTTGTCTGCCGCCGAATAGCCCTCAAGAGTCTTGCCCTCGTCAATAAGCTCAAGAAGGGGCTTTACTCCCCTTTCACGGCTTGTTATCGTTTCATTTTCTCTTACCGCCGCAAGGGTCAGACCCTGCTCATCAAGCAGCGATACCGCTTTTTTCATATTCTCTGTCAAGTTCATCACTTCCTTGTAATTTATTATACTAATAACCAATTGTTCTATGGATAAAGACGGTGGATAGAATACGACAAATCAAGGAAAACGACCGCAGGCGGGCTGTCGCCCGGCAAGGGAGTTTGACGCAGAGTTGGCGTATTATAGCCGCCGTATTTTGTCCATAGGTTAATTGGTTATTAGTATTATAACACATTTTCCGAAAAATGCAACGGGCGCAGCATTTGACATAATGAAAGGGATATGATAAAATAATAGTTAACGAAAAATTCCGAAAGGAACAGATGATATGAACGAACGGATAGACCGGCTCAGAGAAAAGACATATCTTCTCACCACCGCCCCCGGAGTGTATCAGATGAAGGACAAGACGGGGCATATCATATATATCGGCAAGGCGAAAAATCTCCGCAACAGAGTTTCCTCCTACTTTGCCAAGACCCCGAACCACACCCCCAAGGTGGCAAAAATGGTGGAGAACGTCTATGACTATGATTTTATCGTAACAAAATCGGAGTATGAAGCCCTGGTGCTTGAATGCTCCATGATAAAGCAGCACTCGCCCAAGTACAATATCCTGCTAAAGGACGACAAGGGCTACAGCTATATCCGCATTTCGCCGCCCCCTTACTCACGGATAACCGCCGAGCTGCAAAAGCCCTCAAGCGGCGAGCTTTTGGGTCCCTACACCAGCAGCTTTGTGACAAAGCAGGCGGCGGCAGAGGCAAACAGAGTCTTTATGCTCCCCACCTGCAAAAAGGTTTTCCCCAGAGACATCGGCAAGGGCAGACCATGCCTGAATTACCAGATAAAGCGGTGCATGGGGGTATGCACGGGGAAGATTTCCGAGGAGGAATATTCGGATATCATAAAGGAAGCCGTTGACTATATCAAAAACGGCTCCGAGGCTTCCGTTGAACGGCTCACCGTTCAGATGAACGAAGCGGCGGAGCGGCTTGAATTTGAGCAGGCGGCAAAGCTCAGGGACCGCATAAGCGCCATATCCCGTGCAGCGGACTGTCAGAACATCATTGCCGAAAAGCTCCCCGACACCGACGCAGTGGCAATTGCCCGAAACAATGGTGAAGCCTGTGCGGCGGTCATTATGTACCGCGGGGGACGGCTTTTTGACAGAGCCGAATATTTCCTCGGCGAGGACGATACGGAAAGCGCAATGCTTGAGGATTTTGTGACCCAGTATTATTCGGGAGGACGGGAAATTCCCCGCAATATCGTCCTCGGGGCGGAGATACAGGACATTGAAGACGTTGAACGGCTGCTGAGAGAACGCTCGGGACGGGCAGTGGACGTTATGCAGCCCCGGAGGGGACGGTTTATGCGCCTGGCTGAGATAGCAAAAGCAAACGCCGAGGAGTATCTTTCCATCAGAGTTGGACGCACCGCCGCAGAGATATCCGCCCTTGAGACCCTTGCAAAAATGCTGGGGCTGAAAAAAACGCCCCTATACATCGAGTCCTACGATATATCCAATCTGGGCTCGGCGGATATGGTGGCGGGCATGATAGTTTTCGAGAACGGCAGACCCTGCAAGAAGATGTACAAGCGTTTTTCCATCAAGGAAAATCTTGTGCAGAACGACCTTGCCTGTATGCAGGAGGTGCTTCGCAGACGGTTTAACCATTACCTTGACCCCGAAGAGACGGACGAAGGCTTCAAGCGGCTCCCCGACCTTATTCTGTTAGACGGCGGCAGAAATCAGCTGGCAGCGGTAAACGAGGTGCTGTGGGAAATGGATATAGACGTGCCCGTTTTCGGAATGGTGAAGGACAACAATCACCGCACCAGAGCCATCACCGCTGACGGCGGAGAGATAAGCATTTCCGAGACCAAAGCCGCCTTTATGCTGGTAACACGCATACAGGACGAGGTACACCGCTTTGCTATCACCTATCAGCGGAAAAAGCATAGAAGATCCTCCTTTGAGCTTGGCATCACAAGCATAAAGGGTATCGGTGAGAAACGTGCATTAAAGCTGCTCACAGCCTTCAAGACCACCGAGGCGCTGAAAAAAGCCACCCCCGAGGAGATCGCACAGGCAGCAGGCATTAGTCAAAATGCTGCAAAAGAGGTTTATGATTTTGTGCAAAATTCTCTTTGAAAATTCATTGTTTGTTATAGAAAATTATTTTTTTATAGGGTATAATAGATATTGTATATTGTAATCGATTTGTAATCTTTTGTATAGAGGAGGCGTATTCTGTGCGAGTTATCACAGGCATTGCCAGAGGAAGAAAGCTCAAGACCCTGGAGGGCGAGGACGTCCGTCCCACCACCGATATGGTCAAGGAAGCCATTTTCTCCATAATTCAGTTTGATATAGAGGGAAGCGTTATCCTGGACCTGTTCTGCGGCTCGGGTCAGCTGGGTATCGAAGCCCTTTCGAGAGGAGCGAAATACTGCCGCTTCGTGGACAAGAGCCAGGCGTCGGCAGAGTGCGCCAGAGAGAATATCGCTGCCTGCGGCTTTAAGGACGAGTGCGGTATCACCGTAAGCGACAGCCTTGATTTTCTCAGGGGCGTGAGAATGACCTTTGACATCGCCCTTCTGGACCCCCCTTACAGAAACGGACTTATCGAAAAGGCAATGCCCCTGCTTGAGAGCAAAATGTCCGACAGAGGCATAGTTGTATGCGAACATGAAAAAGGGCTTGTACTCCCCGATGAATACGGCAAGCTCAAAAGATCCAAGACCTACCGCTACGGCAAGATCGAGGTAACAGTCTACAGAGTTCCTCTGCCCAATGAAGAAGAGGAATGATCGTCATTTTTGAAAGGAAATGATCCGCTTGAGAATAGCAGTCTGCCCGGGAAGCTTTGACCCCGTGACCTTCGGTCATCGGGACATTATCCACAGGGCTTCCATGCTTTTTGACAAGGTGATCGTGCTGGTTGCGGTCAATAAACAGAAAACCCCCTCCTTTACTCCAGAGGAACGGGTGGCTCTTATTAAAAAAGTCACCGCAGAGTTTCCCAATGTGGAGGTGGACGTGTGCTACGGGCTTATCGCCGACTATGTGCGGAAGGTGGGCGCTGTGGCTATAGTAAAGGGTCTCAGAGCCGTTACCGACTTTGAATATGAGTTCCAGATGGCTCTTGTCAACAGGAACATATACGACGGCGCGGAGACCGTATTCCTCACCACCAGCTCGGAAAATATGTATCTCAGCTCCAGCGTGGTAAAGCAGGTGGCATTTTACGGCGGAGATATCAGTAAATTCGTTCCCCGCTGCATTTTAAAGGATATCGAGGAAAGATTATGCCCGAACAAGCAGACCGCTTCGGGCAATCAGGAAACATAATATATACATCAAAATCCGAGGACAGAGCAGAAGCACATCTCTTGCCTCTTGCTTCTTAAACCTCTTGCTTCTAATAAACCGCCCGTCGGGCAGATCGGAGAATATAAAATGGCAGAGCTTATGATTGAAGATTATCTTGACGCAATGGACGAAATTCTCGATAAGGCGCAGTCTTTCCCTCTCTCCGCAAAGAAATCCCTTGTGGACGTGGACCAGCTGAGAGAATGCATCGACCATATACGAATGAATATACCCACCGAGGTAAAGCAGGCGAAGAAGATCGTTTCCGAGCGCAAATCCATTATCGATGAAGCCACAAGGCAGGCTGACGATATCATCAACAGAGCGGAAAGCCGCAAGAACACCCTTATCGCCGAGCATGAGATAACCAGAGCCGCTCAGGCAAAGGCAGCAGAGATAGAAAAGCAGGCTCTTATCAAGGCAAAGACCGTTAAGAACGCTGCGGACGAATACATCGTTGACACCCTCACCAAGGCGGAGGAGACCCTTGCTGCCACCCTTACAGCCGTAAAGCGCACAAAGAGCACCATCAAGGCACCGAAACCCGCTGTTCCCATGAACAATATCCCCCAGCAGCCCCCTCAGAGATAAGCTGTCCCCGTTCGGGGACTATCCCCCTCAGGGAAGAAGCGCAAAAAATATTATATAAATAAATTATTTTTCAGGAGGAGCATACCTATGAATGAAAACCTTTACACAGTCCATATGGGCAAGGCTAAGTGCGCCGTTGACCTGGGAGACGGCTCCGAAAGAGGCGAATACGTAAACCAGGACTACATACTGCACAAAATGGGCAGGCCCCACCGCAGCATAAGCCTTATGTACTGCTACTACCCCTTTGACGAGCAGTTCCCCGGCAGGATATCCGAGGTCATGAAGGACGCTAACGTGTCCTTTCAGTGGGACTATCCCTACGACGATTATTTCACCTACAAGGGCGGTATCGGCGGAAACCTGAACGATGAGCCCTTCACCTGCATGAGAGACGTGCGCCGTCACGGTCAGGACGTTACCCTTACCCTCACCGTTGACCCCCACTGCACCGATGAGCAGCTTATCGCCATTGCAAAGGATCTCAGCACCTTCGGCAGAATGATGCTCAGAATTAACCACGAGGCTACAGGCGACTGGTTCAGCTTCACAAAGAGGGCTTCCTACAAGGAGATAGGAGATTTCTTCGTTCATTTTACCAATATTATCCATGAGTATGCTCCCAATGTCAAGACCATCATCTGCATAGGCGGCATCGAGGACCTGAACAAGACCGAAATGGAGAAGGAAGAGGAGTTCAAGGCTACTATCCCTGCGGCGGATATCTGGTCGGTGGACAAGTATATGGCTCTCCACTGGGGCTGGCCCTATGACGTGGCTCTCAGAGGCGGCAATTCCCACTCGAGGAGCAAGGTAAGGGAGACCTACGAAAAGACCAAGGCAAGCTTTGAAAGATACAAGTTCTTAAACGGCGGCGAGGCAAAGCCTATGGTAATGAGCGAGTTCAACGCCGACGGAGACGTTACCGGCGCTTACGACCAGGCGGCTATGGTAAAGGAATTCTGCGACATTCTGGTTGACGAAAAGGCTGACTGGTTCTCCGGATTTACTATGTATCAGTTCAGAGACAGAGGACGTCTGGGTCTTGAGATAGAGGACCCCAACAACCCCGATGTGGGCATCGAGCAGCCCGTTATGCAGACCTACAAGAAAATTATCCACTCCGACTGGTTCATGCCTGAGATCACCGAGAAGGCAGCGGATAACACAGTTCCCGTTACCCTCAGATGGGGCGGCGCGGAGGATGCCGACGGCATTGCGATCGGGCTTCATTTCGAGAAAAATCCCCATTTCTGCGAAGTTGTTTTCGAGGACGAGGGCAACTATATGATGGAGATAAACGGCAAGTGGTTCTACAAGTCCCCCAAGGCTAAGACCATCGACCTTATGAGCGCATTCTATGAAAAGCCCCTTGAGGGCGAGTGCGATATGACCCTCAAGATATTCGCTCCTCCCGCAAGCGGCGAGAACGACCCCTCTCAGGGCGCTGACTGGGCGGAAAACTATTACTATACAATGGAAAAGCTTCCCAAGGTAAGACTGGAATTTGAACCTGTGGAGCTTTAAAGCAGGATAACACGGGCGGCAGGAGATATTCTCTCCTCCGTCCGTATTCTTTTGACATATACTACAGATAATGTGTTAATATATATTCTATAACTATGCATATTGCTGTATTTATTCAGATTTTATCAAACACTTTGACCGTTGACGTGTCGAAAATTGTATGATATAATGTTAGTATATATGATTATACCATTTTTCGGGAAAGGATATCACGGTTATGACCAGGATAGAAAAAGCTGTTGCGCTTATCGTGGGAATGATAATTGCTGTCATTACCGCCGTAACACTTATCATCTCAATCTCTCTTTCTTCAACTCATAACGACAACACCCACGGCACAATAACAGACATTGGCATAAACGTACTGCAAAGCACCGTTGAGAATAAAAGCGATTACCTCAAAACTCTTTTTGAAGTATGGAAGGGTACCAACTCGCGCAACAACGCCGTTGCCAGCGCACTCAAGAGCGGATATTCGGGCAAGCTTTCCGAAATGTATTCCAACTCGACCACAGATGAGTTCACCTTCGCTTATTTTACCGACGCCGAGGGAAACAAGCTCTGGGCAAGCGACACCTGCAAGCTTTCGGGCTTCGATGTTTCAAGAGCATTGGCGGATGAGGAATTTTCAGGCTTCAGCTGCGATGAAAATATGCCTCTGAGCTACGTTTACGTTACCCCTGTTTACTATGATGCCAACGGTTACTCAAGTCTTGTAGGCGTTGTGGTACTGGGCTACAACCTTTCAAACTCCAAGGTGCTTGACCCCATCAAGGAACAGATAAACAGCGAGGTAAGCCTTATTGCGGGCGACTCCGTCATCGCCACCACCTTCACTGATGAAAACGGCGAAAGAGCGGTGGGAACGGAAATAGACCCGAAAATATATGACAAGCTGATGCAGGGCGGCGAAAGCATCACGGGCAGAGCAAAGATGCAGGGCGGCGAATATTATATTCAGTACGAACCCATCGCAGACGTTAACGGCAATATCTGCGGCGCATTGTTTACAGGTATGTCCACCGCTGAGAGCGACATTTCCTTCGGTCGGGTCATCGTTACTGCGGCAATTGCTGCGGTGGTGATACTCATTGCGGCGATAATCGTAATCGGCGTGTTCATCAGGAGAGTTATTGCCCGTCCTATAGTGGAGCTTAACAAGCTTGCCGAGGATATGAGCAGAGGACGTCTCAGCGCTCCCGAAAGCGGCTACAAGTTCGGAAACAACGAGCTGGGCGATTTCGCTGCCGCACTTCATAACACCAAAAACAGTCTCAACAGCTATATAAGCGACATAACCGAGATACTTGAGGCTATGGCTGACGGCAATTTCACAAAGCGTCCCTCGGTGGAATACACGGGAGATTTCGAGCGCATTGAGAGAGCCTTCGGCGATATCAGACAGGAGCTTTCCGAGATAGTCCACAACATCAGCCGCTCCTCGGAGCAGGTGCTTTCAGGCTCCTCACAGATGGCAGGCGGCTCTCAGATACTTGCAAACGGCACCACCACTCAGGCAAGCGCCATCGAAAACCTGAACAGCGCCGTTCAGGGCATTTCCGAGAAGATAAACGTGAATGCGGACAACGCTGTCCGCGCCAAGGAGCTTTCCGCAGAGGTGGAGACCAGCGCTGTTGCTCAGAACAAGGATATGAGCAGCGTTATGGAGGCTATGAACGAGATCGAGAGAAAGTCCTCGGAGATCGGCAAGATAATAAAAACCATCGACGATATCGCTTTCCAGACAAATATCCTTGCTCTCAACGCTGCCGTTGAGGCGGCAAGAGCAGGCGACGCAGGAAAGGGCTTTGCGGTGGTTGCGGACGAGGTAAGGAACCTTGCTTCCAAGAGTGCGGAAGCGGCTCAGCTCACCACCGAGCTTATCTCCGCAACGGTTGACGCTGTAAACGACGGCGCAGAAAAGGTAAACAGCGCTGCCGAGTCCATGCGTGAGATAACCGAAAAGGCTAAGGAAACAAGCCGCCTGATAGACGAGATATCCGACGCTTCGGGCGAGCAGGCAACTGCCATTATGCAGGTAACTGTGGGACTTGAAAAGATATCCGATGTTGTTCAGCAGAACAGCGCCACTGCGGAAGAAACTGCCGCTTCCTGCGAGCAGCTCAGCAGTCAGTCCAGGATTCTCAAGCAGCAGGTGGATATGCTCAAGGCATAACGAAAATATTTACGGGCTTTCCGAGGAAATTTCGGAAAGCCCGTAATTTTTTTTGTAATACTAATTCTCAATCAACCTATAGACAAATCCTCGGCTAGAATAAGCCCATT
>NZ_JBJERV010000023.1:0-15560 GCF_051882455.1 Huintestinicola sp.
TGTTGTGTTCTTTTGTGCAACTTTTTTCATTTAACCGCTTTATCGACAAGCTGAGCCCCGATAATTCAAATTGAAATTATCGGGGGCTATTTTTTATTTATTGTGAGTAGCCTTCCTTACATCTGTAATAGTCTCGCGTATATTCAGAAAAGCATCCGCAAGAACAGGGTCAAAGTCCCTGCCGCTTCCCTCGGAAATTATCTTAAAGCACTCCTCAAGGGGCATTGCATCACGGTAGCAGCGCTTTTCCGATACAGCGTCGAATACGTCCGCCACAGCCATTATCCTTGCGGAAAGGGGGATATTATTTTCCGAAAGTCCTTCGGGATAGCCTCTGCCGTTCCATTTTTCGTGGTGATAGCGTGCCACCTCGTATGCCATTTGTTTGTAATTTTCATCGGCGGAATGTAAAAAGATCTCTTTGATTATCTCGCTGCCCTTTGCGGAATGTGATCTCATTATATCAAATTCCTCATCGGTGAGCTTTCCGGGCTTGCAGAGGATACTGTCGGGAATGGATATCTTTCCGATATCGTGAAGGGGCGCAACCATTGCAAGACACTCGATAAATTCATCTGTGATGATATCGCTGTACTTCCCCGTCCGCTGCAGCTCGCGGGCGAGAAGCTCAGCGTAAATGCTTGTTCTTTTGATATGACCGCCCGTATTTTCGTCCCGGTTTTCCACCAGAGTTGCAAAGCCGCATATCATTTCCTGATTGTGGGAAAGCAGATGCTCGTAATTATCCGCGTCATCGCTCAAAAGCTTCGATGTTCTTTTCGTGAGAAGAAGCAGGAGTGCCGCAAAGCATAATAATGTCAGAAATCTGGGAAGAATGCCGAATAACACAAGTCTATTCAAGGTCTGGAGATTATGGTCATTATTCCGACCCATGTAAAAAGCGATAAGCTGTCCCGCAGCGGTAACAGTCAGCGTTCCCGCAGCCGAAAGCTTTGTGAGCTTTTGTGAAAAATACAGTCCCGCTATGGCTATGGGATACGCATATACCACCACAACGTGATATGTGAGGGCCGAGGTTATCACAAGCAGGAACAGGTCCGCAAAAAGCACATAAAGGTATTTAAGATATTTTGCCGATGTTCCGCAAAGCTTATTAAGCAGCTTGGGAAGCAGCAGCAGTACGGCACTTATGCAGTAAGCCAAATTCATTACCGGCCTGTCAATTATGAATATTCCCGCCACATTAAGAATATATACCACCGTAAAGATGGCAAAGGTTATCATCATAACGTTTGCGGCGGTGCGGTTTGCGTCCTCTTCGTTCCTTTTAATTATCCTGCTCAGGGTCGCGTTGCTCAACTGTCTCATCTCCCGAATGATTTGATAGAATAATTATACCATATTCTGCACTATTCGTCAATAAATTTTCTTTAACATAATAAAGCAAGCTCACATGAACTGCCATATGAGCTTGTTTAACATATTATATTACTTTCTTTTAACGGGTATCCAGATGGCGCTCTCGTAATCCGCCGCACTGCCGTCTCCCTCGGAGTACCACTCGATATTTGCGCCGAAGGCAATGTCATAATCGGGATTTCCGGGGAGCCATTCGCGGAATATCTTTGTATTCACAGACTGCAATGCTCCGGGCATAGGACCTGTGCACCTGAACTTAGCCCACCGGGCGTCGGGAAACTCATAAACCGTCATTCCCTCGGGAACATCTCCGCCCTTATACTCCCCTGCTATAAGATATCTGAACTTATTGCCGCCTATATCGTCAACACATACGCCGAACATACCAATGCAGTTTTCCTTGATAGCCTTTTCCTCGGCTGTTTCGGGAGCCTTGCTGCAAAGGGGTCTCATTTTTTCCGAGCAGAATTTATCCCATAGCTTCGGGATATCCGTATAAGATGTCTCGGAATTTATAATGCTTTCATAGCCTATTACCTTAAAACCGCTCATTTTTTCAACTATCATATCCATACTGTTTCCTCCTTGAATTACCACCTGAATTTTAAGAGGGAGAAACGTCCTCAGAGCATGGGGATCTTTTCTCAGACCCGACGGAGTTACGCCGTGAAACCTTGCAAATGCCTTCGTAAAGCTCTCGGGGGTATCATAGCCGTATTTAAGAGCAATGTCAATGACCTTTTCTTCCCTGCCGCCGATAATATCCAGCGCTGAAAGATAAAGTCTGCGGCAGCGGATATATTCGCCCATTGAATAGCCCGTCATAAGCTTGAAGCCCCGCTCCAGATAAAAGGGTGAGATGTTCACAGCTTTTGCAATGTCCTCGGGAGAGATGTCCTCGGTAAGACCCGTCTCCATAAAATCTATCGCCCGTCTAAGGCTTTCCGTCCAGTCCATTTCCTCGCCTCCTGTGATAATGATAACATATGAAAATGATCTTGTCCTGTCAGTTTCTGCTTGATTTTGTCCGAAAAAGATCCCGTCATTCTGAATGCACTGAAATGACGGGATCATTTTATCAGTCTGTAGCAGTCTCGCTGATACCGTTATTATTTTCCGAATTACGCGACTCAAATAAGATAAGGAAATCCGCAAGGCGGCAAAGGTCTTCCTTGTCGCTGAAGCTGAGGGTGATTTTTCCCTTTTCGCCGCTGCTGCCGCTTATCTTGACCGATCTGCCCAGCCGCTCCTTAAGACTAAGCTCCATTTCGGTGAAATAATTCTTTGTAGTCTTGCTGACGGAAGGCTCCTTTTTCTCCTCGCCTTTGTTAAGCTCCGCCGCAAGCTTTTCGGTCTGACGGACGCTGAGCTTTTCCTTGATGACGGTTTCCAGCGCATAGATAAGATCATTCTTATCATCGACCGACATAAGCACCTTTGCATGACCGACGGAAATTTCCCCTTCGCCCAGAGCATTCAATGCCTCCTCGGGAAGTGTGAGCAGACGGGTCATATTTGCAATATAAGAACGGGATTTTCCCATTACCTCCGCAAGCCTGTCCTGAGTCATGCCGTATTTATCCATAAGAGTACGGTAAGCCGTTGCTTCTTCAACGGGATTTAAGTCCGCACGCTGAACATTCTCCACAATTGCAAGCTCAGCCGCCTCAAGCTCGTCCGTCTCACGGATAATTACGGGCACCTCTTCCATTTTAAGCAGCTTGCAGGCACGCCATCTTCGCTCTCCCGCGATTATCTGATATGTAAGACCGTTGGGCAGCGGACGGACAACTATAGGCTGAATGAGCCCGTGTTCCTTTATTGAATCAGCCAGACCCTTGATATTTTCCTCGTCAAAAACGGTTCTGGGCTGTGATCTGTTGGGTTCGATTTCGGACATTCTGAGAGTTTTTATGTCCTTGCTGTCAAAAGCGTTATCCTCAAAAAGTATGTCAAGACCTGATCCGAGAGCCATTTATCATACCAACCTTTCTTATATTTTCGCAGAGCCTAAAAGCCGCTTCTTTACGGGCTTTGGCTTGATATCGGTGACGCCGTGGCGGGTGAGCATTTCCTCCGCCAGCTTTTCATATGCCTCCGCGCCGCGGGAGGTCTTGTCATAGTATATGACCGGTTTTCCGAAGCTGGGAGCCTCGGAAAGCTTTACATTACGGGGAATTACCGTTCTGTACACCTTTTTCGGGAAATGCCTCTGCACCTCGGAAACAACCTGATTTGTAAGGTTAAGACGGACGTCGAACATTGTAAACACAATGCCGTCAATGTCAATATTGGGATTGTAATTTTTCTTGACCCTCTTGATGGACTCCACAAGCTGAGAAAGTCCCTCAAGGGAATAATATTCGCATTGAAGCGGGATAAGCACACTGTCCGCAGCGCATAGTGCGTTTACGGTGAGAAGAGAAAGGGAAGGCGGACAGTCGATTATTATGTAATCATAGTCATTTTTAACGGTAAGAAGCTGCATTTTCAGGCGGTTTGAGCGGTTGTCAAGGTTCACAAGCTCGATATCCGCACCTGCAAGAGCCGAGGTGCTGCATATTACCGACACATTTTTGTATGCGGTCTCGATAATTCCCTCGCCAATTCTCCGCTTGCCCATAAGTACATCGTATATGGTCACAGAAACGGATTTTTTTCGTATGCCGAAGCCGCTGGTGGTATTTCCCTGGGGGTCCATATCGATGCAGAGGACTTTTTTCCCTCTGATGCCGATAGAAGCCGCAAGATTGACAGCTGTGGTGGATTTTCCGACGCCGCCCTTCTGGTTGGCGATTGCGATTATTTTAGTCATTTTATCATTCCTTAGATCATTTAAAATGTTCCACGTGGGCAGGGTCGCCCTGCAGCGCAGTCGCGCCGAAAATTTATTTTGACTTTATAAAAAGTCTCCCCGTCTGATTGTTCCACGTGGAACATTTTCTGTTATTATAATCAACGTATTTTTATTATATCATCAATCTCCAATGATTTCAAGTAGCAATAACAATAAATTTCGTAATGTTCCACGTGGAACATTTTACAGATGAATTTTCAATCAAACCGCTAATGTGCATATTGCAGACGGTTTGTCCTGTTTTAATGAAAGAACATCGAGAAAACAAAAAAAGAATGTTCCACGTGGAACATTCCGAATAAATACTTGTCCCTCTCTGCCGAAACAAAGAGGGACATTTTTCACTCTTATCCCCCAGACGGTATACGGACAACATACTCTATATAATCCTTCTCCTTGGTCTTTTTTACCTCCGCATTTATCCCGGCAGCCTGCATAACTTCAATGGCATGATTTATGGTATTCACGAAGATCCTCACGTCCTTGAATGCACCTCTGCATTTGCGTATTCTCTGTAATTCCTTCGACTTTTTAGTAAAGCTTTCAACAAGCCGCTCGGTGTTTTCAACATTGAGCCTGCGCTCGTAGATCTCCTCGATAAGGTCGGCTCTTATATCCGGTGACTCCACCGCCAGAAGTGCCCGTGCGTGGCGTTCGGTAAAACCGTATTCTATCATTTTCCGCCGCTCGGAACGGGAAAATTTCAGCAGCCTCACCTTATTTGCCACCGCCGACTGAGATTTTCCCAGTCTGACAGCCACGTCCTCCTGGGTATACCCGAAAAGCTGGGTCATTGCGGAAATTGCCTCCGCCTCCTCAAAAAAGTTCAGGTCCTTCCGCTGCATATTTTCCGCAAGGGACATCATTGCAGAGCTGCGTTCATTTGCGTCAACGATAATGCAGGCGATCTCGGTCATTCCGCAGAGCTTTGCCGCACGAAGCCTGCGCTCCCCTGCAATAAGCTCGTAGCCCACATCAAGCCTGCGGACAATTATAGGCTGGATAAGTCCGCTGTTTTTAATGCTCGCCGCCAGCTCCTCAAGCTCCGCTTCGGGAAATCTGCTTCGGGGCTGATTTGGGTTGGGATAAATCCTGTCCATATCCAGCATGACCACCCTTGCGGCAGTTTTTTCATTCATAATTATCCCGCCCAGGTTCTCAAGGGCAGATTTAAAGGGCATTGCCATAATATCATCTCCGTTTCTTTATGATATTATTGTAATGCCCTTTATGCATAAAATAAAGTCAAAACTTTCGTGAATAATGCCGATAATAACGCTCCGAAAAACAACTTTCAACAAATTCACAAGCTTTTTTTCGAGATCTGACCGCCGTTGCGCGGGTATTTTGTCGGTGTGGAAGATATTTTTTTTACAATGACCATAACTCTCTTATTCCCCGAGGGAAGGTCATAATTTATAATATCCGAAATTTCGCCGCCCAGAATTTTTACCGCATTCTCACCCTGAGAAATGTCCTCACTCGGTCCCTTCATAGCGATAAAACAACCGCCCGGCTTTACATAGGGCATACAGTATTCCGCCAGAACAGGCAGCGCCGCCACCGCTCTGGCAATGGCAATATCGAACATCTCCCGAAGCTCATTTTTCCGTCCGCCCTCCTCTGCCCTTGCGTGGATACAGGTCATAGGCAGAGTCTCGCGGGAAACCGCATCAAGAAAATTTATTCTCTTATTAAGGCTGTCAAGAAGGGTCACGTCAAGGTCGGGACGGTACAGCTTCATTGGAACTCCCGGAAAGCCCGCACCCGTTCCAACGTCAATGACGGTCGAATTTTCGGGAATATCCCACAGCTTGAACACAAGAAGGCTGTCCAAAAAATGCTTCTCGGAAATTCCGAGAGGGTCGGTTATGCCCGTCAGGTTCATCACCTTGTTGTATTCCACCAAAAGCTCGGCGTATTTATCAAGAAGCCTGTATTGCTCCTCATTTACAGTCATACCGCTCTTTTCAAAGAGAGTGGATAGTTCGTTATAGGGAAGAATGGTCATTGTTTAAAACTCCTTTATTAAAGGGAAAATCGAATTTATTAACGTTACCTCAAGACGACCCCCGCTGTTCCACGTGGAACATTTTATGCATTTCTCAATGCGCAGAATGATTTTACAGTTTCACTTATATGACAGTGCGACCTCGCCGCGGGGCGCCCCCCGCTGTTCCACGTGGAACATTTTAAGGCAATACCCACTGTTTTGCCTTTTCAAAATCATCAAAAAATTCAACAGGACAGCCCTTCTTCCGGGATATATCCCGAAGATAATTCCTGTCCCCGATTTTCTTAATTCCCACAAAAGCTATTTTCATAAATCTTTTCTGAGAGTTAACAAAGGTATCGTATATGCAGGAAATTATGTCGTCATCTATCTCGGTCTGGTCAAGATTTACGATAACAAAAGAAGTCATAGAGGGTCTGCAAAAGCTTTTCTTGTCACTTAGAAATTTCTCAATGACCTTATCCTTCATATCACCCATACCATCAAGATGCTCCGCCCAGATCGAACCGCCGTTGAAATACAGCTCAAAGGATTTTTTGCGGAGTCCAGCTTCGGTGTTGATATAATATTTTTCACTGCTCATTTGTCATTATCCCCTTATTTATCCAAAGCTTTTCTCAAATCAGAAATATACAGCTCCTGCTGCTTTTTCAGATACATCTTCACAAAAGGCTTCATTATAAGCTTCTTAGCGGTCACATCTTCCGTGAACTCTATTTCCGTCTGTACGCCCTTCTCCGAAAAGATACCCGTCCAATGACCCTTCATATTATCATTTTCCATATCAAATTCCCAGCGTTTATACTGTTCTGTTGCTGTTACCGTAAAATTTGTGGCAAATCCATTGGGCGTGTATTCGATAAACTGCTTATCGTTTATAACTTCAATTTTGCCGATGTCACTTCTCCAGGAATAGTTCTCCAAAGATGTTACTATATCCCACACCGACTTGATGTCCTTTTGGAATACAGCCTTAACGGTCGATACAGCCATAATATTTTTCTCCTAAAAGATAATTTTGCCAATGTTCCACGTGGAACATTTTACTTCTCAGCCGAACCCCTCTGCTTTGAAAGCCATATTACCAGCACGCTTACGTCTGCAGGGGAAACTCCCGAAATTCTTCCCGCCTGACCGATATTCTCGGGGCGCACCTTGTTCAGCTTTTCTATAGCCTCAAGGCTCAGTCCCTCAATATCCTTGTAATCCACATCGGCAGGCAGCTTTTTCTCCTCAAGCTTGCGGACGTGCTCCACCTCCATTAGCTGACGGGCAATGTATCCGTCATATTCGATACGAAGTCCCACCTGCTCGCAAACCTCATAAGGCAGAGGCTTTCTCTCATCATCAAATGGGGCGGTATCGTCATAGGATATCTGCGGCCGCTTTATCAGCTCGGAAAGGCGTATTCCCGTGGAAATTGGCGCCGTTCCCCTGCTTTCGAGCATAGCATTAAGCTCGGGAGTGGGGCTGACAGTCTTCTTTTTGATACGCTCAATTTCCGCATCTATCTGCTCACGCTTTTTCAAAAATGCGGCATATCGCTCCTCGGAAATAAGCCCGATATCATGACCGATAGGCGTAAGTCTCTCATCCGCATTATCCTGTCTCAGCAGCAGACGGTATTCGCTTCGTCCCGTCATCATTCGGTATGGGTCGGTGCAGCCCTTTATAACAAGGTCATCAATAAGCGTGCCAATGTAGGACGATGAACGGGGCAGAGTTATCTGCTCTCTTCCAAGAACGGACAAAGCCGCATTTATTCCGGCAATAAGTCCCTGCGCCGCAGCTTCTTCATATCCTGAGGTGCCATTGAACTGTCCCGCACCGTAAAGTCCCGAAATTTTTTTGAATTCAAGAGTATGCCGCAGGTCCTGCGGGTCGCAGCAGTCGTATTCGATAGCATATGCATTTCGCATAACTTCAACATTTTCAAGCCCCTTTATAGTCCGCAGGAATTTCAGCTGAACGTCCTCGGGCAGCGACGAGGACATTCCCTGTAAATAATACTCGTCTGTAGTAAGTCCCATTGGTTCAATAAACAGCTGATGACGGGGGCGCTCGGTGAAACGCATTATCTTGTCCTCGATCGACGGACAATATCTGGGTCCCACCCCGTGTATACGACCCGAATAAAGGGGCGAACGGTGGATATTTTCCTTTATTACCCGATGAGTGTCCTCATTGGTGTATGCCACATAGCAGGAAACGATGTTTTTAAGCCCCTCTCTGGGGGTCTCAAAGGAAAAGGGCTGGATATCCTCGTCCCCGTCCTGCCGCTCAAGCCGAGAAAAATCAATGCTCCTTTTGTGAACTCGTGAGGGAGTGCCCGTTTTGAAACGGCGAAGCTTCACACCAATGCTCTCAAGGCTCTGAGACAGATATCTTGCAGGCAGCGTCGCATCGGGACCGCTCTCATATGAGACCTCACCCACATGGATAACGCCCTTCAGATATGTTCCCGTTGCAACTATCACCTTTTTAACGTTATACTGTGCGCCCAGAGCGGTGACAATGCCCTTCACAACGCCGTTTTCGGCGATTATCTCGGCAACCTCCGCCTGCTTGATATCAAGATTATCCTGATCCTCGCAGACCTTTTTCATATACTCGTGATACTTGACCCTGTCCGCCTGAACTCTGAGACTATGTACCGCAGGACCCTTTCCGCGGTTGAGCATACGGCTCTGAATGAAGCATTTATCGGCAGATTTGCCCATCTGACCGCCCAGAGCGTCAATCTCGCGGACAAGATGACCCTTAGCCGTTCCGCCGATTGACGGATTGCAGGGCATATTTGCAATTGAGTCAAGAGAAATGGTGAAAAGCGCAGTCTTAACACCCAGACGGGCGCTTGCAAGAGCGGCTTCAACACCTGCGTGACCTGCGCCGATGACCGCTACATCATAATCATCTATATAATATTTTTCCATTTTATGACTTCCTATCTATAAGAATTACCACCACAAAGCGGGAAATATTTCTGCAAGCAGATGCAGAGCTTCTGTCATTTCAGCATTTATTTCATCATAGGTCAAATCATCGTCCGTCAGCTCATATGTCAGATAGCGGCGGCATTTTTCCTTGATAAATTCAATGGCTTCAAGCTCGGTGTATGTCCTGCCCTTAAATTCAAAGGTGTGATACTCAAGGTCAACCACCTTTCCGCCCTTCTCGGTGTACATCATAAGGTGAGAATACAGCCACTCAATCAAGATAGTGTTTATATTCCACGTTTCCCTCTCGTCAAATCCGTATTTTTTTCTTTGCTTCTTAAATTTTTTCTTTTGCTTGCGGCTTATTTCGGAGTAATCGCTTCCATATTCCCCTTTTTTAAGCCCAAGCTCTTCAAGATATTTGTTTTTCATAATTATTTACCCACACAAAAATGCGAAAATACTTCATTGACAACCGCCTCGGAAACTCTTTCACCCGTAAGCTCAAGCAGATAGTTCTGAGCTTCGTCAAGAATGATGTTAACAGCGTCAAGAGTTGTTCCCGAGGATATGGCAATGAGGGCTTCATCAATGCATTTTCCTGCATTTTCGAGGCATTGCTTCTGCCGCTCGTTTACCGAAATATCATTGTAGATATTACTGTTTGTAATAAACATATTATATAATACATTTTGTAATTTACCCTTACCATCACCGTTTTCGGCGGATATTTCAATGACATTTTTAAATGCGGCTTCAATTTTGTCCTTTTCTATAAGTGAAGCTTTATCATTTTTGTTTATGCAAGCAATTACATTTACACCCGAGAGAGACTTGCAGCTTTCGATAAGCTTCATATCATCATCATCAAGAGCGGCGCTGTTGTCGAATACCGCAATGATAAGGTCGGCGGTCTCAAGGCGGCGGCGGGCTTTTTCAATTCCCGCGCCCTCAACGATATCCTCCGTCTCACGAAGCCCCGCTGTGTCCGACAGCCGCAGAACGATATCTCCCAGACGGACAGACTCCTCCACAATGTCCCTTGTGGTTCCGGGAATATCGGTGACAATGCTCTTTTCCTCCCCTGCAAGGAGATTCATAAGAGTGCTTTTGCCCACATTCGGCTTGCCTGCAATGACCGTATCAACGCCGGATTTCAGAATTCTTGTGTTGTCATAGCCTGCGCTGATCTTCCTTATCTCCGAAAGCACATCTGTGAGTACAGCTTTCATATTTTCGGGGCTTACCTCGGGAATGTCCTCATCGGGATAATCGACCCATGCATCAAGCTCACCAAGCAGTCCAAGAAGCTTGTCCGAGCAAGCCTTGATACTCTTGAAAAGGGCACCCTCCTTCACATTTGCAGCCCTTCTGTAAAAGGCTTTTCCCTCGGCGGAAATGATATCCATGACAGCCTCCGCCTGAGTAAGAGACAGCTTGCCGCTCATAAATGCACGCTTTGTAAATTCACCCGCACCCGCAGGCACTGCGCCGCAGTCATACACCGCCCTGAGAACGCGCTCGGTTATGAAAATTCCGCCGTGACAGGATATTTCCGCCACGTCCTCACCCGTGTATGAACGGGGAGCGCGGAAAACTGTGAGGATACAGTCATCAAGCTCCTCCCCGTCCTTGGAAAAGATCTTTCCGTAGGCGCAGGTGTAGCCTTCCATTTCCGAGGGCTTTGCATTTCGTGAAATGGGCTTGAAAAGCATATCTGCGATCTCAAGGGCGCTGTCCCCCGAAATTCGTATCATTGAAATTCCCCCTGCCGCACGGGGGGTGGAGATGGCGGCAATGGTATTACCCTGCATAATTTTTTTCCTCTGCTTTATATATCAAAAGGGCGCCCGACGGACGCCCTTAAAATACTTTTTTCAGGCGGCTTTTATCCGCACATTTTAATTTCGCATTACAGCTCAATTTTTCCGTAAAGCTCACCGTCGGTCATACTGTCCTCGGGCTTGGGCTTTTTATAGTCCTTCTCAAAAGAAGTTTTCATCAGATCCATTGAATGAGCCTGAGGCTCTCTTCTTCTGCGGGACTTGTCATATCCGCCCTTTCTTCCGCCGCCCTGTCTGCGCTCGGGTCTGCCGTTAACGGAGGAGATGACTACCTTTCTGTAAGGCTCCTCGCCGATGCTCTTGGAGGTAACTCCCTCGATCTCGCTGACAGCAGCGTGGATGATCCTTCTCTCATAGGGGTTCATAGGCTCGAGAGTGGAAGTTCTGCCTGTTCTGAGAACGGTCTTGGATATCTTTCTTGCAAGGTCCTCAAGGATCGCCTTTCTCTTCTCTCTGTAGCCGCAGGAGTCAAGGGTAATTCTGTAATACTCCTTGTCGCTGCGGTTTGCTGCCATTGAAGCAAGGTACTGTATGGCGTCAAGGGTCTCGCCCCTTCTGCCGATAACTGCGCCTGTGGTATCTCCGGTAATGTCGATAACAGCGCCTTCCTCGTTTTCGGTTATCTCAAGTCCTGCCTCAATATCCATGCAGGAGAGTATAGCCTTGATGTATTCGGCAGCGGTCTCTGCCTTTGAAGGCTCATATTCCGCAAGTATCTTTGCGTCTGTCTTTCCGAAGCCTAAAAAGCCCTTCTTTTCTTCTTCAAGCACGGTGAATTTGATCTTGCTCTTGTCGGCTCCGAATTCTGCTGCGGCAAGGTCTTTTGCTTCTTCTACGGTATTTGCGGTAAATTCCTTTTTCATATTGATACATCCTTTCTGCTTCGGATTTTTGAAAACCTGTTAATCTTTATCGTCGTCGATGTATTCATCGCCGTATTTTTCGGCCTGCTTGCGTCTTGCTTCGGCAATTATCTTTCTTTCGTATTCCTTGAGCTGGGATTTGGAAAGCTTTACTTCCTCGCCTGTTTCCTCGTCCTTTACAACTCCTGCGGCAGCTATCCTGCCGTTGTTATTTGAAGAAGAGCCGTTCTGCTTTTTAAGCTCCTCCTGCAAAAGCTCATTATACTTCTGCATAAAGCCCGACTTTTTCTTGTTCTTCTTTTTCATCTTGTCCTTTTCAACAAGCTTTGCCACATATTCGGGTGTGTAAATTTTATTGAGGACAATGGACTGGATAAATCCGACGAGAGAGGAGCATATCCAGTAGTAACCGATACCTGCGGGATAGGAGAATGCGATCCACACGGAGAAAAAGGGCATAATGTAAAGCATCAGGTTCATACTGCCCATCTGAGCGGCAGCTTCGGGATTGAGCTTCTTCTGCTTTGCATTTGTGTAGAAGGTCATTATCAGCTGAATGAGACCCGAAAGGATGGGGATAAGGATAAGTCCGATGGCAGCGGCGTTCCATACGGTGCCCGCTTCAAAAACGGATTTGGGGATAGCTCCCAGGTCGATAAGTCCGAAAAGCTTATTGTCAAAGCCTGCTATCTTGTCGAGAACATCTGCTGTAACGCCATTGGCACCCATGAAGAGAGCCTCATTGTCCTTTACAGCCTGGAGTATATAAAGCTCGGGACGGGCATTAAAATATGTGTTGCCCTCGAAAAGAGGAGCGGCAACTGTTTTGAGCGCCTCGACTTCTGCTTTTGATATATGGAGAATATGCGTAAGGGGACGGTACACAACGTCGAATATACCGTAGAGGAAAAGAAGCTGGGGGATAAGGGGCAGGCAGGACGCCATAGGATTGATATCTTCCTCGGCATAGAGCTTCATCTGCTCCTCCTGGAGCTTCTGGGGATTGTTTGCATACTGCTTTTTGAGCTTTTCAAGCTTAGGGCTGAAGGCTGCCATTGCGGCGCTTGATTTCTGCTGCTTTACGGACAGGGGCACCATTACAAGCCTTGTTACTATCGTAAACAGCAGTATGGCTATGCCGTAATTCTTAAAAACCTGATAGATAGCCCACATTATAAATCCCAGAGGATAGCCTATGAGCTCAGATATAAATCCCATATTTCTTATGATCTTCCTTTCCTTGTTAAGGCATTTTCTTTATATATACTGCAACGCTTTATCAAATTAAAGTCTATTGCTTATTTTCTTTCTTAAAATATAACAGGTCAAATTTATCGGGGACATAGTCCACTCCTCCCCGTGCAAAGGGATTGCACCTGAGTATGCGCCATGCTCCGAGTATTGTTCCCTTGACCGCTCCGTGCTTCTTTATCGCCTCTACCGCATATGTGGAGCAGGAGGGATAATATCTGCATCTCGGGGGCAGACAGGGTGATATGAATTTCTTGTAGAATTTTATGGGCAGCAAAACTATGAGCTTCAAAAGCTCGGAAAGCTTGTCTAAAGGTGTCATTTTTTTATCTGCCTTTTTTGTTTTGCGGGGTCCTTCATTGCAGGTATGACCCTGCTTCTGAAAAATTTCCCGATGTGATAGCTTTTGCAGGTCGTGCTGCCTGCTCTTGCGCTGACTACGATATCAAAGCCTTTCGGAAAATCCTTTTCATTTTCCCTGTATGCCTGACGTATGACACGCCTTGCACGGCTCCTTGATACAGCGTTTCCTATCTTCTTGCCGGTGGATATGCCTATCCTGTTACGGTTTGTGCCGTTTCTGCGGTAATAGACTGTACACAGCCCACCCGAGATAAAGGCACCCTTGCTGTAAAGCCTCACAAAATCCTTATTGTTATTCAGCTTTATTGTGTAGAGCATATGCTTTCCTTTCCCGGCTAAAAAATATGACCGCAAATTTATGGTTTGCGGTCATAATGCACCGGCGCATTGTCCGAGCCAAGCGTACTGCTGCCGGATCCTGCCGCATCAGCATTAGTATGTGAGCATTTTTCTGCCCTTTGCTCTTCTGCGTGCGAGTACCTTGCGGCCGTTCTTTGTGGACATTCTCTTCATAAAGCCGTGCTCTTTTTTTCTGTGGAGCTTCTTAGGCTGGTATGTTCTTTTCACTGTTTTTCTCCTCCTTTATCAATATTATCAAAAATTATTTCCTTTACTTTTCATAAAGGGGGGACCATTCTCTTGCTTATTGCATCTTAAACATCTTGCTTCTTGTATGGCTACCCCATCAATGTTATAGTATAACTCATAATGCTCCCCTATGTCAAGTCTTTTTTTTAAATTTAATTATTTTTTTATTTATTAACAAGGAAAGAGGTTTTTTTATGCCCCTTTTTGAAGCTTTTATGCAATGGCAAAGCCCTTTGCCGAAAAAAATTTTTCCAAAACACTTGACAAATAAGAACTTTTGTGCTATAATATAATCACAGAGATATCTCACTAAGCTGTTTTTTTATGGGACTGACCTGCGGCTTTCCCAATGAAAAAAAAGCTTGATTTTTTTTCGTTAATATGGTATAATAGGATAAAATAGTGTTGTTTTGCCCTGATGGGCGTTCAGCACTTCATTTTTGCGGTTTTTCTTCCGCTCCGAAAGGGGTTTTTTATGAAATCTTTCGACGAGGTTTTTGATAAGGTCCTCGAACTTATCCACCAGAAGGTAGTGAACGGCGAGCTTACTTCCGTTGCCTACGATATGTGGATACACTCGATGAAGCCCTTGAAGCTTGAGGATAATGTTGCATACTTTACGGTGCAGTCAAAATTCCAGCAGGGCATCATTATGAAAAATTATGAGAAAATGCTCAAGGACGCTTTCCTTAACGTTATGGGCTTCGATGTTGAGATAAATATATCTCCCGCCGAGCTTTCCGATGAGAATGACTCCAAGCCCATCAAGGACAGGGAAGAACTGGAAATAACCTTTTCAAATGCCGAATATGACTACACCTTCGATACCTTCATCGTGGGAAAATCTAACGAGTTTGCCCACGCTGCCTGCGTTGCCGTCTCAAAAAATCAGGGCGGCGTTTATAATCCCCTGTTTATCCACGGCCCCTCGGGTCTGGGAAAAACTCATCTGCTGACAGCCGTTTCAAACGCTATAAAAGCAAACAAGCCCGATACAAACATTATCTATGTCACGGGCGAGGCTTTTACCAATGAGCTCATTAACGCCATCAGAGAACAGACTACCCACGCTTTCAGAAAAAAATACCGTAATGCCGACGTTCTGCTGATGGACGATATCCAGTTCATCTCGGGAAAGGAGTCCACTCAGGAGGAATTTTTCCACACCTTCAACGAGCTTCACAGCCAGGGCAAACAGATAATCCTTACCTCGGACAGGCCCCCTAAGGATATCAAGACCCTTGAGGAGAGGATAAGGACAAGGTTTGAATGGGGTCTTATCGCAGATATCACTCCCCCCGACTTTGAAACAAGAGTCGCCATCATTAAAAGAAAGGCAGATCTCCTTAACCTCACTCTTACCGATGATGTGGTCGAGACTATAGCCTCAAGGCTCAAGGCGGATATCAGACAGCTGGAGGGCTGCGTTAAAAAGCTCAAGGCTTCTCAGCACCTTATGGGCAC